>CALFYU010000457.1 GCA_937952455.1 uncultured Planctomycetaceae bacterium | reverse complement strand
CGGGGGAACGACCTCCATGAACTCGAACAGCGACGCGAGTTCCTCGGGGCGGTTTTCAATCGGTGTGCCTGTGAGCGTCCAACTGCGGCGGCGGGGAATGCTGCGAATCATCGCCGCCGTTCGCGAATCGCGGTTTTTGATGCGCTGCGCTTCGTCCAGGATTACGAGGTCGTACTTGGGCCGCTCGTCGCCGAGCGCTTCCATGTCGCGGACCACCACCTCATAGTTGGCCAGCAGAATCGGCAGACCGGGCATAGTCCACAACATGTTGCGACGGGCGGAATCTCCTTCGAGCGTCGTGACGGGAAGTTCTTCGGCCCAGAGCTTAAATTCGCGCTGCCAGTTGGGAATCAGCGGTTTGGGGCAGACCAATAGCACACGGCGGACTTGTCCGCTGCGGAGCAGAAGCCGGATGGCGGTAATGGTCTGCATGGTTTTGCCCAGGCCCATTTCGTCGGCTAACAGGGCCGATTTTTGCGCGAACATCCAGCCAATCCCCTCGTATTGATAGGGGAACGGCTCGAAGGGCATGATCAATTCCTGTCCGGCCAGCCAGGTTTCCAACGGCGGTTGCAGGACGTAGAACAGGCGGTCTTCGAGCGAGAGCGCATCGCTGGGCGGTTTGATCCGCGTCCATTTCTGCTTTTCCTTCTCAGAACCGCCGTGGGCTTTGGGGGGCTTGATGCGTTTGAGGTCCTCGTTCTCCTCAGCCGATCGAGGCGGCGGGAGAAACTCCATGCCGTCGGGGAACGTCAGCTTGATCGTTCGCACACCGGCTGACGATGGCCGCCAACGGGGCGTGAATCCGACGCGGCCCAACAGCGGAATGCCTTCGCATTCGATCTTCGGTAAGCGGCGCAATGCCCCGTTGAGTCCCGATGCAAACAGGTCGGCCGAAATGTCGAGCCCAGTCGCCGTCGTCTGCGGTGCTTCGATGACAGTTTGCATATCGTGCGGCGGGTCAAAGCGCACACTGCCATCGACTCATTGATGTGCGTCGGGTGGCACTGGCGGCTTGCCTGCCCGTGCTGTCGCCGTTGGGTCATGCGCACTGGCGGACGAGCCGCCAGTGGCACCTGTTTTCTGCAAATGCGGATTGGACAAAGAATGTTTCACGCGGCTGCTCCGCCTCCCGTTGCTTGCCGGAGGGCCTCCTGGACGCGGTCAAACGGCTCTAACAGGTCAACCTCGTCGGGGAGTGCGGTCAGCCTTTTCTCAAGCTGAGGCCGATCGCCGTCATTATTGGCGTTGAGAATCAACGTTTGACGGCCGAAGGCGAAACCGGCCTTTGCCGCTTCGTCGTCATGGACGACGACTTGTGCCAACGGCGTGTTGATGTGTTCCCGCAGTTCGAGCAGCAGCGGTTCCGTCACGAAGACGACGTGCGGTTTCACGCCCGCCTTGTCGAGCAGCGTCTTACCGATCAGTTCCACGAGCACGAACGGCTGCAGCGTGGGGCCGTAGAGCAACTCTTGAGTGCGATTGGGTTTGACGGGCGTGGTGCACTGGAATTCCAGCGGGCGGCCCAGGTGGTTGGTCACCAGCAGGCCCCCCACGAAACCTTGTTGCGGCACTTGAATCGCCGTCAAAAAGCCAAGCCGCAGTTTATCCTGCGTTTCCGCTGCCGTCATGCGTGGAAATCCTTAGTTGTCCTTCAGTGTGAGTGGTATTCGTCGGGGCCGACTTCGCGATTCTGAGACTGGCACTCGGTGCGCAACGCCATCCCAAAACGGACAGGCGGTGCGACCGGTACCAAACTCATCGTCGTGGCCCGGACAGTGACTTGAGGAGTAGTCGGCGTTCCGAGATAAGATGCGCGAGGGATGCGAGACTTGGTGAGATTAGGTAGCGGCGTCCATGTTCGGGTCGGGGGTATCGGCGGCCGGCCCCGGCGTCGTTGGGATGCCGTTCGCGGCAGCGGGTGATTCGTCCGCGGACTCATCTTCAGCGATCCAGGGCAACAAGTCGTCACGACGGTCTTCTTCGAGATACACTTCGCTGAACGGGTTGGCATCAATGCTCCGCCTCAGGAGGTAATAGATCATCGTCGCCGCACTCCAGAAAAAGCTCTGTGCAAAGGCGACGACAATCGTGGCCCACATTCCCATCCAAAACAGCGTAAAGGGATTTTCCGCAATTGCGTTGGATCCCATGCTGCTCGTGACTCCCAGGAGCGCCAAATACCCGGCGAAATCGGCGAGCCGGGCGACGAAGAACGTAGCGACGGCGCCGCTGATTGCTGTGAACAACACCAGCGCCGTGAAGTAGATCGGCCGGTTGAATACGTAGCCGTAAGAACGCGTCAAACCGTCGGCGGCGTCGCTGCCTTCGACGCTGATCGTGGCGAGCATTAACGGCCAACCGGCCGCCAAACCGACAAGCAATAGCCCCATCAAAAAGCCGAACAGCAGGGCGACGATCCAAAACGCTCCCACGATCCACGAACCGGCGTGCGGAATTCGTCCCACCAGTCCGCCGAGCAAATACACGCCCCACAGCAGTCCGATTCCCGCCAGCGGAATCAGCGGGGCCGAGAAATACGACAAAAACCGGGTGCCGGAAAACCTCAGAGCTTCCCAGACGGTGGTTTTGTGGTCGCTGCCGATCTGCACCGCCGCGATGCGGGTAATCGCGCCGCCGAAAATTGACCAGACGATTAAGGCCCACAACAAATACGACCACGCCATCGCCAATTGGGGCCAGGTGGTGCCGTGTCGAAATAGCATCTGGGCCGGGAGAACGACCGCGTCCAACGGTGTGAATACGCGGCTCCAACTTCGCCAGTCACGATCGTTCAGCGGCGCACGAAAGTCGTCCGCCTGTGTCCAAGGACCGGCGGTTGATTCGCGGGACGCTGCGAACGTGAACGGGGCCGGTTGTGGGCTAATCGCTTCCTCTGTAGCAAACGGGAGTTGTCGAATGCACCAGTTTCCCCCCCACAGCAGAACGACGGCCACGGCGGCCGTGATCAGTTTCTGCAGATCGACGGCGATCCAAAACAGGTCGAACATCCGCAGCCAGGGAAACAGCTGCCGGTAGTGGATATCGTCGACCGCGACGCTGGCAGGGGGCGGGACGGTTTTGAGATCCGGGGACGACGGAGCAGGCACAACTACACTTTCCGGAACGGGACGGCAATGACTTGCGAAGGGGAATTTGGCCAATTGCCGGCCGATGGGATCTTCCCCGGCAGTTCAGCGAGTTTTTCAACTGCAGGTGATTAAACTTCGTTCGCTGCGCCGCGGCAAGTCCGCTCTTGGGTTTTCGCCAACTCCGCTGCGATCTGGCGAAAGACGTCGGTCCATTGATCGTCGACACCGCGGCGGAACAGTCGCACGGACCGGTAAACGTTACTCTCTGTTCCGGTGCTGCCCCAACGCCAATCGGCGGAAAACGGCAGCGCCACCCACGTCGGCACGCCGAGGCCGCCGGACATGTGGACGGTCGAATTATCCACGGAAATCACCAAATCGAGCGCCGCAATCTGCGCGGCAAAATCGTCGAGATCACGGAGTGGATCGGCGTCTTCCCAATCGTGCACGACAAAACCGTATTGCTGCCGCAACGTTTCCAATTCTTCGCGGCAGTCGCCGTATTGCAAATTGACAAATGCGATATTCCGTTGCGACAACAACGGCTGCCATTGAGCCAATGTTGTCGAACGGCGAGCGCGATCATCCGCCGCCGCTCCGCCCCGCCAGGAGACGCCCACACGCACGTCCGCTTCGAGTACTTCGTACCGGCTTTTCCACTTCTCTACGCTTTCGGCAGCGGGCCGCAAATAGACGTCTGTCGGGGGGGCCGGCGGCGAATATCGGATGACGTCGGCGGCAGGGATTTGAAAATCGATGCTGTTTGCCGAACCGGGGCCGAAAATTTGGGCGGCATCCGCTGCCGCCACCACCGTTGCCGTGGGAAAGGAACGTGCAAATAACGGTACGAGCCGCGATTGGCAAACCAGCACGCAACGGTGCGCTTGCTGTATCACGTCTGCGTAGTGCGCGGCAAACATCAATTCGTCGCCGATACCCTGTTCGCCGTAGATCAGCACCGTTTTTCCGGCCAGTGGCTCTCCCTTCCATACGGGAACCGGCCAACGCGGCTGCGAGACGCCGCGCCGCTGCCAGCGCCACTCGTAGTCCGCCCACCCTGCGTTAAAGTCGCGTTGCCGAAATCGTGCCAGCGCGCGGTTATAGTGCGCCTCGGCGTGATTGGGGTTGAGTGCGACGGCACGGCTGAAACTAGTCGCGGCATCGTCGTCGCGGTTGAGTGCATAAAGCGCGGTGCCGAGATTGTTGTGGCCCTCGGCGAATTGCGGCGCCAACTCGATCGATTGCTGAAACAAGGCCCGCGCCCGTTCGGCATCGCCGCTGCGTAACTTGGTCAGCCCCCAGTTCGAGAGCGTGGGCACGTGATGCGGTGCGATGATCAAAGCGGCACGGCAGGATTGTTCGGCTTCTTCGAGTTGTCCAGCGGCGAGATAGGCCTGCGCCAGATTGCTCAAGACATCGGGCGAGTGCGGGAGACCGCGCCGGGCGCGGCGAAAGGCGTCGATCGCCGCCAGGTGTTCGTTGAGTTGGTTGAGCGCTAAGCCGAGGTTGTTGGCCGCTTGCGGGAAATCGACATTGATGTCCAGCGCTGCCTGGAAACAGTCGGCCGCCTCGCGGTTGCGGCCGTCGCCTAACAGAATCAGCCCCAAACCGTTCCAGACGGTTGTGCTCGGCGGAGCCGCGGCCAGAGCCTCGCGATAGACCGCTTCGGCCGCCGCCGTTTGGCCGAGACCCTCATAGACCGATGCCAATTCCGCATAGTTCTCGGCCACTTGGGGCTGCAGTTCAATGCACCGTCGAAATGACTCAGCTGCGTTTGGGAGATCGCCCGTCGCTTTGAGCACGCGTCCCAGCGTATGATGCGCGAAGACGAGGTGTGGATGATGCTGCAGTGCCGTGCGCAAAAGTGCTGCGGCTTCGTCGAGGCGACCATCCTGATAGGCGATGTGTGCCAAACCGGCCAAGGCGGTGGGATGACTGGGGGCAAAAGTCAGGATGCGGCGATAATCAGATGCAGCGTCGCGGACGCGGCCGCCGCGATGCAGCAACTTGGCCCGCCCCAAATGCCCGTTGAGATGCTGTCCATCCAGTCGAATCACGTCGCCGTAGTGTGCCAGGGCTTCCACAGTGCGGCCTTGCGTCTCGCGAATCTGCGCCAGCCGATACCGCGCGTCGGCGTTGCGCGGATCCTGGGCGATCATTTGGAGACATGCCGCATCGCTAGAGGAGTTTAGTTCATCTCGATTCGATCGCGGGGCGCTCCCACGGACTTCGGAACCGGTGTTCATAATCAATCCCAACGTGAATTTGGGCCAGAATTGACCCCAATGAGTTGAAGGGTGTCCGCCGGAGGGCGGGTGGCGCTGCGAAATGGCGCCGTTAGCGAAATGCCGCACTAGCAGAATGGATCGGCATTCCGAGGGGCAGCCATGCACGCCGGTTTGCATTCTCATTTTGCATTGCAGCAGCAATGAATCGAGATGCCGCATTGTGCGGCTTCATCTAGCCGCTTTTTCGGCTGAATGGTAATATCCGCCCCTCCTCCTCAATTCGTCATATCAATCAATGCGCACTTCTACGGGAAAATCCTGACCAGTGGCCGCCGGTTTGCTTAGTCACGGTTCTTGCGGCCGACTGTTCCCTCGGCAGCCGGCAGGGTGGCGCTGCGTACTCTTGTGCGCGCTACTCGCCGTGCTGGGCGGGTGTCGCTGGATGCACAATTTGGCTTCGGGGCGCGGTGCTGAGGAGACACAGGTCGCCGCCCGCGCACTGTCGGCACCGGGAAAGAGTTCGAGCGACGATGGACCGAATCTGCCGCCGGATGACCCCAATCTCTATATTCGCTGGGCGGAACAGGCGATCGGGCGTGAGGAATTTCACGTCGCCGGGCGGCACGTGGACCGCGCGCTGGAATTGAGTCCGGAAAATGGACGGGCCTGGGCGTTAAGAGGGCAGCTGAACGAATTTGCCGGACGGGAAGAAGAGGCGATCGCCGCCTATCACCGCGCCGTTTCGTGCGGTACGCAAAATCCCGCAGCCGCGCTCCGTTTGGCCACGCTGCAACTTGACCAAGAACGCTCCACGCAATCGGCTCTCATCCTGCGCAGCGTGATCGACTGCCCGTCGGCGACCGATGCACAAAGGTCGCAGGCACAGTGGCTGCTGGGAGTCGCTTACGTGAAGATGGCGCGTTGGGAACAGGCGGTCGCGACGCTGGACGAGGCGGCCAAGACGCGGAATCTTTCGACCGATGATTGGTACCTGATCGCCACCGCCCGGTATCGCGCCGGGGATCTTGCCGGTGCGCGGCGCGACGTCGAACAGCAATTGGCATTGCATCCCCGACATGGCGGGTTTGCGACCTTGTTGGCCGATTTGAACGCTATGGAGAAAAATCGCGGGCCGATTCTTCCGGCGACAAACCTCGTCGCGCCGAATGAATCGCCCGCCGTTTCCACTCCGCCGTGAATTTGCGGCTTGCGGCCTCGTTAATCGATCCGCTTCAGCGTATACGTACGGGCCGGCGACGTATTCGAGGCATAAATCTGTTCCTGGATCTCCTTCGCCGCCTTTTCGTGTTCCGCGATGCGTTCTTCCATCCCGGAGATCTTCGTTTCCAGGTCGGCGACGAGCTTGGCGAGTTTTTCGTTGCCGGGATCGTTTTGCAGCGCGCGTTGCTGGCGATCGTAGTGCTGGAACTTTCTCCATTCGCCGCGGAGCGCGCGAACCGGGCCTTCATTGCGTTTTTTGTTGAGCAATGCGACTTCCAGCGCCTGTTGGTACTGCGGGGTCTTGTCGTTGCTTTGCAGTTCAATGTGCCGCGCGAGTCCCTGGTTGCGATAGGTTCCGACGACTTGGCCATCGATGGACAATTCGTATTTACCCGGCGGAAGACCGTTGACGGTCAATGCCTCGCGGCTCATGCGATGTCCCAACTTGAGCAGTTTGGCTCCCAACTCCGCTTCAGGAGGCACAACCCACGGCAGACTGTCGGCCGTCCATTGGAAGGAAAGCGTATCGTCGGAAAACTCCAGGCCTTCGATCTGGCCGCCGGTTGCGCGGGCGGTGGCTTTGCCGCGGGGATTGATGTTGATGTTGATATTCGACACTGCTTTCTTAGCGTTCAAGTCGCTTAGAATTGCATAGGCCATCACCAATTGTCCCGGAGCATCGGGATGGACGGCGTCGGTGATCATCGTGAATTTGGGATTCGTCTTCCGCTCCTGCAGCGTGAGGTTGTTGAGTGGACTCCACATATCGACAAAGCCGTCGCCGCTTTCGACGGCGATTTCGCGCAACCATGTGCCGTAATAGGCGAGCACCGAGTTGTAAAGTTCCAGCCGTTCGGCCGGGCTGTTGCTGCGCTTGGGATTGAGGCGGGCGGCGCGGGAATCATACATGGTGGGCGTCATCAAAACGGGCGTCGCCCCGGCGTCGCGGATTCGCTGGACCAATTCGGTCATATCCTTGCGGTAAGTCTGAAAGGTCGCGTCATCGTAGGGGACATAAGTCCCGTCGTTCATGCCCAACAGTACGGTCACATATTTCGGCTTGTAGTTGGCCACGTCGCGATCAAACCGTGCCAGCGCATCGATGGCCCGTGCCCCGCCGACGCCCGCGTTGTGAAAAGTAACGCGTAGTTTGGGGTACCGCGTGTAGAAGTAATCCTCGACGTACTGCGTGTACAAACATTGGTGTGTGATGCTGTCGCCGAGAAATACCAGCGTATCGCCGTCTTGGAGGTCCAACTTGGTGACCGGTGCGGGAAATTCGTCCGCCTGAGCAGGGAGACACGCGGCGGCGATGACAGCTGTTAACAGCAGTGAACACAAACGGGGACATCGTTTCATGAGTGCGGTCCTTAGAGGTGAAATTTTTCGTTGAATTTGATTGTGCAAACTTCGATTACTCGCTCATTCGTTTCTGCATCGCATCGATGGCGTCGCTGTAGACGTCCAGCACACGGGATCGCTCTTGTGCGTCGGCGAAGTTCGAGCGCCGGCTGATGTCGTCTCGGATTTTTGCCATTTCCTGAACCATGCCGGCAGCCACTTCTCGGTCCATATAGCTTCGTCCATCGACATGGACGTAAACGGCTCCGGTGTGTGCGAAAAGGTCCTTGCCGAATTCGTTCTTATTCACCGGCTCGCTCAAATCCTCATCCCCCGCCAACGGCGGTGCGGGCGTCCGCAGCGCCAGCCAGCAGGGGCCCTCGACGGCAAGCGTCGTTTCTAACCGGGCGGCAAAGTGTTCATTCTGCCGCTGTGCCGCTGCGGAATCAACGACGCGGCCGTTTTGAATCAGTTCCAGCCGCCCAAAATCCGCGCGGCCCCAGCCCCGCCCTGAGACCTTCAACGTTCGTCCCGCAGCCCTGTCGACCGTGCTCCCCGGACCGTTCTCGTCGACAGTGAACTCCAACAACGGACCGTTGGTGATATAGGACTTACCTTCGGCCAGTGCTTCGAGCCACTGCGCGGGGGTGACCACTTTTCCGGCATTTACATACACGCGGGAGAAGTCGTACATGAACCAATCGGTTCCGGTCGAAAACGGGACATGAAAACCGGCGTTCAAGTAGCGATAGAAGCTGTGCTTGTAACTGGAGTGAATTCCGCCGTCGAAGATGTTCTGTGCATCAAGTCGGCCGGTCGCCCAATTGGCGATGTCCTCTAGGCCCCAATCGTTATGGCACCAGATGACCGTGGCACCGTCGCTGCGGGCGGTGTCGATGCCGCGTTGGATCGGCAGTCCGTCGCTACCGGTTTTCATGATCCCCGGACCAATGCTCACCGGCTGGATCAGTTTTTTGATATTGAGCAGCATCACGTGCCCATACCCCTCTCCGCCGCCGCCGAAGTTGTGGCGATGTTCCTCGCCGTTGCCGAAGCCGGTTCCCGATTCTTGAGAGAGCTGCGCCAAATCGGCGTCGGTGTAAGCATTGGACGTGTATTCGCGATCGGCGCCGGCCCGTTCTAAGTACGAAAGGAATACGATGTCCAACCCGTCGCCGCGGGGGACTTCCATCAGGTAGCGATCCGCCTCTGGGCGGGTCAATTTCATCAGATGTAGATGCGTATTCGCGGAACGAAATCCGCGTTCGGCAGCGTTGTAAAACCGGCGGAGGGGAATCGAAAGTTCGTGTTTCGTTTTTCCGCTCAAGTCGACGGTCGCGCGGGCGGTTTCCGTTTCCAGGCCCGAGAACGCTTCCAAGGTCAGCGGTTTGGCCGGCAGATTGATCGTGGTCGGTTTGACGAGTACCGACCAGCCCTGGATCGGTTCGCGCTCATCGAGGCCCAACCCGCGCGAGAGCAGTTCGTTGACGGTGACGACGTCGCCCGCTGCGGTCGTGATCTTTAAGTGTCCAGGCAGCGCCGCGCGGGTGTCGGCGTCGATCAATTGGACCGTCAGAGCGCACGTCTGTTCGGTGCGGCGCGCGGCGACCAGCGTCAGGCCGATGATCAATGTACAACTCACCGCCAACGGAAACCGCATCGTCCGGGTCCTTATTTGCTAAGGCATGTTGTCGCGAATAAGAAAATTCCAGAGGCCATCGTAAAGTTCACTAGCTGAACAGACAATCAGCGGCATAGAATTTAGGTGAATAAAGATCATTTCATGAGAATCGCCGATCCGCAGAGGGAGGACTGCACCATGTCACAAGCAATGGACGAACTGCAGCAAAAACAGATCCGACAAGCGGAGGAATTGCTGTTCTCCGGGCCGCAAAAAGTCGGCTTCTGCAAAGAGTTATTCTTTGGCCGATTTTTCACTGATGCGATCACACCCTATCCCAAACTCTCGGCCGAGCAACGGGCGATCGGCGATCAGGCGGTCGCAGAGGTGCGGGAGTTTCTGGAAAACAACCTGGATGCCGCCGAGGTGGATCGCAACTCGGACATCCCCCCCGACGTGATTCGCGGGCTGGGTGAGATTGGCGTCTTAGGCATGACGATCGCGCCGGAACTCGGCGGACGCGGATTGTCGCAACAGAATTATTGCCGCGTGATGGAAGTTATCGGCGGTCACTGTGCGGCGACGGGGGTGTTCGTCAACGCGCACCATTCGATCGGCGTCCGCGGATTGGACCTTTTTGGAACGGACGCCCAAAAGGCAAAGTGGATGAAACCGATGGCCAGCGGCGAGGTCTTGGCCGCTTTTGCGCTCACCGAACCCGAGGCCGGTTCGGATGCGTCGAATGTCCAGACGCGGGCCACACCCGATCCGCAGCGGAAAGGGTACGTCATCAACGGTGAGAAACGTTACATCACCAACGGTGCGATTGCCGGTGTTTTAACCGTCATGGCTCGTACGCCCGATCCCGACGACCCCGACGGCAAAGTCACCGCGTTTCTTGTGACGCCCGACATGCCCGGTTTTGAAGTGGTCGAAGCGCGGATGGACAAATGCGGGATCCGCGGCACCGCCACGGCGCGGTTGGCGTTTAACGAAATGTTCGTCCCCGAAGAAAACGTGTTGGGGCAGGTGGGCAAGGGCCTGCGGTTGGCGCTGACGGTCCTCGATTTTGGCCGCACCACCTTTGGTGCCTGTTGCACCGGCGCCGCTAAGGTCTGCCTGAAAATGGCGACCGACTATGCGAATCGGCGGCGGCAATTCGGGAAGAACATCGGCGAGTTTGAGCTCGTGAAAGAAAAAATCGCTGTCGCTGCTGCCGATACGTTCGCCATGGAGAGCGCTGTTTACCATACGGCGGCGCTGATCGACAGCGACGCTGAGGATTACATGCTGGAAACGGCGATGCTGAAGGTGTTCGCCACCGAACGGTTGTGGACGATCGTCAACGATACGCTTCAATTGTACGGCGGGGCGGGGTACTTCACGACCGAACCGCTGGAGCGGATGATGCGCGATGCGCGGATCAACCAAATCGGCGAAGGGGCCAATGACGTGTTGCGTTCGTTCATCGCCATGGTGGGGCTGCGCGG
>CALFYU010000456.1 GCA_937952455.1 uncultured Planctomycetaceae bacterium | reverse complement strand
CGTCAGCTTGCCAAAAATCGAGGATGTTTTCCTCGTAAGGAACATAGGAGCAGTACACATGCGTCGGAGCGTCCTTTTTGGATTTGTCCGCCGCAATGACGATGTTCGTCATGACCAGTAGCGTGAATAGGAACGTGAGGGTGCGTTTCATGAATCATCCCCTGTGTGTCTAGATGCGAACGGCATAAAATCGGTTAGGTCTCTCTTGATAGCGGCCTGATCTAATTATTGCGCATCAGCGTCAAAGTCGGCCACGAAGATTTGTGTCACCGTTTTTCCATTGGTTTTCACGGCACGGTTGTAAGCCAGCGTCTTTCCGTCGCGGCTCCAGACGAGGGCATACGGCGCCGGCCCGTGGTCGATTAAGACGCGGCTCTCTCCATAGGTCTCACCGGGACGAACGTCCGTGATCAGAATCTTGTTTCCGGCAACGCACGCCAGGTAATCGCCTGAGGGGTGCCAACGTGCATCGGTATCGACGCCGCGGTCGATGAAGGTAGCCTGCTGCGGTTGTCCGCCTCGCGGCGATATCAAAAATATCTGCCATTGACCGCCAGCGTCGCGCATCCGAAAGGCAATACGTTCTCCGTCGAGCGAACTGCGGGCGTTTCCCTCACAACCGGGATATTTTGCGTCTGCCGTGTCCGTCAACCGCCGTTGTGTGGTCCCCTCCGGCGGCATCGGAAAGGCCGTGTCGGTGCCTTCCAGCGGGCCCAGCGGCCCCGGTTTTGTGATGTCCTGCGGAATGTCGACGATAAACAGTTCGTCGAGCGGTTCCCCGTTCTTATCCCGCGAGGTGCCGATAAACGCGCGAGCCAACTGGCGGCCGCCGTCGGCGCGGCGATAGCCGTTTTGCCCGACCCAACTGTCACTGGCCGCATGCGAAATTTCGTCGCTGCCCGGCTTGGGATCTGGTGTGAC
The DNA here is from genome assembly GCA_937952455.1 of uncultured Planctomycetaceae bacterium. GTDB lineage: Bacteria > Planctomycetota > Planctomycetia > Planctomycetales > Planctomycetaceae > Symmachiella. The sequence goes on along the minus strand of CALFYU010000456.1, from coordinate 1,819 downwards.
GACGACGACCAATGCGGAAAACCCATCTCCATGTGGTAGAAATTGCGGCGAAGACGGAACTTTGACCGGGTGGCCGAGTTTGGTCACGCCGATCGTCCGCAGATCGAGATGTTTGCCCGTTTTGATCCCGTGGGCCCGCACGACCGCATCGTTGTAGGTAAAGCCGACCCACTTGCCGTCGCCGGAGAACTCGTGCCGGTGTGTTCCCCCGCGCAGCGCCCCCGGCGTGTACGGGGCTTGCGTGTCGCGGGCATCGGCAAAGCGAATCGCCCCGCTGCCGTCACCGGGCACGATACCTCCGATGCGGCGGTGCTTTTCATATTGGTTTTCGGCGCTATCGGGATGCAGAGGCCCGTGGATAAAAATCACTTCGTCGCGATTCGGCGCATAACTGGCCGCCAAGACGCCCGGGCCAAACGCGTTGGGATGTTGGGGTGTATACAGTTCGGTGATTTCGCCGGTGGCGATTTCCACTTTGGCAATCACCCTCGCTTGAGACAAGTCCGGTCCCGGACGTGTATCAAACACCAAAAACCGGTCGTCGGGCGAGAAGTTGTCGTTGTTGTCCAACTCGTGATTGTATTTGCTGTCGTGTGTGATCTGCCGTTCGCCGGCATTAGTGTTTACGGTCGTCATCAGCAGCATCCCTCCCGCCAACAGCCAACAGCTTGGTGCGAACATTCCATTTATCTGCATTCCTCAACCTCCATCGACCTGTGTTCGAAGCAAGATTGCTCGGTGAATGACGGAGCAATTGTGCCACGAGACACGCAGCATCCCAAGGTTTAAGAAGAATTACAAGCGCGCCGCCGGTTCGGTTTCGTTCTTTGAACTTCGTACTTTCGCAAATCTTTTTACGGTTCGATTGGGCCGGCTACCGCTTACTCCTACGACCGCAACCTGTTTCCACAACAGACGTAACGCCAAATACGTCTATTGAGGCGCAGCGGTGGTGTCTTGCCCGGTTGACTTCCAGGCGGTATTCTGAAACGAATTCGGGGCACGTTGTGCTGCGCGACCTCAAACTCATGCCGCAGGAAGAATGACTCGATCGCTGCGAGTCGCTGACAGTGACGCTTGTGGCCGAACAGCCCGATTAGGGATTCACTGCATGTCCGAAAAACTCTGGCATCTTAAGAGCTGTCAGTTATTTGAACGGCTGACCGACGACCAGGTTGCTCGGCTCGAAAGCCGGGCGCAGTCGCGGACGTTCGGCCGCGGTGAGTTGATCTACCTGCCCAGTGACCCCGGACATTCCGTGCTCTTGGTTGCCAGCGGGCGCATCAAGCTGTACCACATCACCAGCGAGGGCAAGCAGGCACTGTTGGGGTTCATCGATCCCGGGGAACTGTTCGGCGAATTGTCCGTCTTTGAAGCCGGTCAGCGCGAAGAATTTGCCGAGGCAATGGAGAAATCGACGGTCATCTCAATTCCCCGTGAATCTCTGCAAACCATCATGGAAGCGCACGCGCACGTCACGCTGGGGATCACCAAGTTGATCGGCCTGCGGAGGCGGCGATTGGAACGCCGGCTGAAATCGCTGCTGTTTCGCTCCAATCGCGAGCGGCTCGTGCATCTGTTGCTGGAGTTGGTCGAGAAATACGGCCGCCGCACTCCCGAGGGGATCCAACTGGGCATTAAGCTCTCGCACCAGGAGTTGGCCAACGTGATCGGCAGCACGCGTGAGACCGTGACGGTATTGCTGGGGGAACTGCAGGACGAAGGGAGCCTAATGATCCGGCGGCGGCAGGTGATCATCACCAACATGCCGCGTTTGGCGGCCGCCGTCGACAGTCGGCCCCCGCCGATCCCCGAGCCG
>CALFYU010000455.1 GCA_937952455.1 uncultured Planctomycetaceae bacterium | reverse complement strand
CCCGGTAATCCCACGGCGCGATCTGCACGAACAGAAACGATAAATCTCCCTGCCCGAATTCCTCGCGCCAGCCGGTGATCATCGCCCCGAACAGCTTGGTATAGTGTTCGGCCATCGGCACATTCGATTCCCCCTGGTACCAGATCACGCCGCGAATCGACAGCCCCGCCAGCGGAGCGATCATGCCGTTGTATAACACGCTGGGAGTGGACATTACATTCTTGGCGTGTTCGTTGTCGCTGGTTTCCTTGAGCTGCGGATCGTGCTCAAAGGCCGACGGCGGTGTCCAATACTCAGCCGGCGTCCCTCCCCAAGAACTGTTGATCAGACCGATTGGCACGTCGAGATGTTCCTGAAGATATCGTCCGAAGAAGTACCCCACCGCCGAAAATCCCGGAATCGTCTGCGGCGAGCAGACCGCCCACGAACCGGTCACGTCCCGCTGCGGCGTCTCGGCCTTGGCGCGTTTGACCGTGAACAAACGGATGCCGGGATGCTCCGCTGCCGCGATCTCCTTTTCCGCGTCGTTTGAATTGGAAACCGACCATTCCATGTTCGATTGCCCCGAACAAATCCACACGTCGCCGAACAACACGTCGTCGAGCGTGATCTCATTGTTGCCGTGAATCGAAATCGAAATCGCCTCCCGGCTGGCCGGTCGCGACGGAAACTCAACGCTCCATCGCCCGTCCTCGTCGGCGGTGGTTTCTTTGGTGGTGTCCCCCAACCGGACGGCGACCTTTTCTCCCTTGTCCGCCTGGCCCCACAATTTCACCGGCTTGTCCCGCTGCAACACCATATGGCTGCCGAAGAATTGCGGCACGGTGACGTCCGCGACAGCGAGCTTCGGGACGGCTAGCAGGATTGTCATCAACCAGAGCAAACTGAACAGACGTCGGCGCGGGGCAGTGTCGGTCACGGGATTTCCTTTCGCGATATTCGTGTGGCGGGCAAGTCAATGGAGGCCCGCATTTCGGTACGATGGAGCACACATTCTAGCGTCAGCGCGCCCCCCGGCAAAGCCGGGGGCTGGGAGAGGGGTACGCCCCCCGATGAATGTCGTCCACCGGCCGCGGTATGTTGTTATGGCGCCGATTCGTTTACAATAATGTTGCGGGCTGAGACTGATCGGCAACCTAGTTCCGGGAACCGAACGATGGCACAGCGTTCGCTACAACTGACACGGACCGGCTTGGTGGCGCTCTTGTTCACGGCCGGCTTCTGCCATGTTGCTGTAGCTGGCGAGGCGGAAGAGTTCTTCGAAGCTAAGATCCGCCCGGTGCTCGTTCGGCACTGCCTGAAGTGTCACGGCGGCGAACAAGTCAGCCAAGGGCTTAACGTCCGCTCCCGCCAATCGCTGATTAAAGGGGGCGATTCCGGCTCGGCGGTTATCCCGGGAGATCCCGACAAGAGCCTATTGCTACACGCCATCTCGCCGGACAACGATGAACTGCAGATGCCGCCGGATGACCCGCTGCCGGCGCATGTCGTTGCCGATTTTCGCACCTGGATCAAACACGGTGCCGTCTGGCCAGAAACAAAACTGGAAATCGCGGCCAACGACAAGGCGGCGCGGCACTGGGCCTTTCAACCGCTGCAGCCGGTTCCTTTACCTGCGGCTAACGACTGGTCACCGCACCCGATTGATCGGTTTATGGTCCGTGCCTGGCACGAGCATGGTCTGGTGCCGGCCGAACAGGCGACGCCGCTTACACTGATTCGCCGCGTCACGTTTGACTTGACCGGTTTGCCTCCCGCGCCGCAGGAGGTCGAGGAGTTTCTCGCTGCCGCCGAGCAAGATTTCGACACGGCCTACGAGCAATTGATTGAGCGCTTGTTGGCCTCTCCGCGCTACGGCGAACGGTGGGGGCGGCATTGGATGGATGTCGCCCGCTATGCGGACACCGCCGGCGACAACGCCGATTATCCGATACCGGAAGTCTACAAATACCGTGACTACATCATCGACGCGTTCAACAACGACAAGCCGTACGATCAATTCATCCGTGAACAAATCGCCGGGGACCTGCTTGCTGCGGACGGACCGCCGGAGGAATTTGCCGAACAGGTCATCGCCACCGGTTATCTCGCACTTTCACGGCGGTATGCGACGGCGCCCTATGAGCTGTGGCATCTGACGTTGGAGGACACAATCGATACGGTGGGGCGCTCGTTCCTAGGTCTGACGCTTCGCTGCGCGCGGTGCCACGACCACAAATTCGATCCGATCAAACGCGAAGATTATTACGCGCTGTATGGCGTCTTTGCCAGCACCCAATTCCCCTGGGCGGGCGGCGAGGAATTCAAATCCAAAGATTTTGACCGGCTTCATTTCGCTGCGCTGCTGCCTCCGGCCGAAGCCACCCCACAGTTGGAGCAATACCAGCAAGCCCAGCAGAAACTGCGCGAGCAGATCGAGGCGGCGACCGAGGACAAACAAAAAGCCGAGTTGCAACAAGAACTGCATCGTCTGAAAAAACCGGGCCTGCCGCCGGAGATGCCTGGTGCTTATGCGGTGTCGGAGGGGCATCCGGCCGACGTGGCGATGCATCTAAAAGGGGAGCCGCAATCCCCGGGACCGGTGGTCAAACGGGGCCCGCCGACATTTCTCGGCGACGCGGTCGAAGTCTTCGCCGAGCAAAGCGGCCGCCGCCAACTCGCGGACTGGATTGCTCGCGCGGAGAACCCCCTCACCGCGCGGGTGATGGTCAACCGCATCTGGCAGCATCACTTCGGCACGGGGATCGTGGCGACGCCGTCCAATTTTGGTCTCAGCGGGGCGCCGCCCACGCACCCGGAACTGCTGGATTATCTCGCCGGACAATTCATCGAGAGCGGCTGGTCGATCAAAGCCATGCATCGGTTGATCCTGACGTCGCGGGCGTATCAATTGGCGGCCATCGAGAACGAAGCCAACTCGGCAGCCGACGAGGCCAACCGTTACTTGTGGCATTATCCCCGCCGCCGTCTGGATGCCGAAGCGATTCGCGATGCGATTCTCACCGCCAGCGGGGCACTGAATCTCGATCGCCCCGGCCCGCACCCGTTTCCGGAGATTCATACGTGGGGCTGGACCCAACACGACGCGTTCAAAGCGGTCTACGCTTCAAACCATCGCAGCGTTTATCTGATGACCCAGCGGCTCAAGCGGCATCCGTTCTTGGGGCTGTTCGACCGTCCGGATACGAATACGACGACGGCCGCCCGTAGCGAAGCGATCGTGCCGCCACAGGCGCTGTTCATGATGAACAATCCTTGGGTCGCCGAGCAGGCGAAGAAGTTTGCCGCACGGCTATTCGCCGCCTCGCCCGCGCCGTCGCAGCGGATTCGAGCAGCCTATGCAATCGTCTACGCCCGCCCGCCACAGGAGGCTGAGGTCGCACACGGAGAAAGCTACATCCAAAGGTTTCGTCAACAACTGGCCCAGACCACAAATGAAAACGAATCAGAGGAACTCGAAGCTTGGACCAGCTACGCCCGCGTGCTGCTCTCTTCGAATGAATTTTTCTATGTGGATTGACTATCTCATGATTACCTAAGATCTCACGCAACGGCGCTACGCTCGCAAAGAAATTGGCGGGAGCGTTGGCCGGCCTTTGCGAGCTTTGCGGCTTTGCGTGCTACTAATTGTTAATACGGCTTTCAGCAAGAATATAGGCGGGGCCATGCGACATTCTTCGATACCGCGGCGTGACTTTCTGAAAGCGGGGGCGTTCGGAGTGGCGGCCGGTGGGTTATCGACGCGGGCGGCGCTCTCTTTGGCGGCGGAGGCTTTCGATGGACATCCGCTGGCACCCCAGCCGACGCACCACCCGGCGCGGGCCAAGAGTTTGATTTTCATCTTCTTGACCGGCGGGTTTTCGCATCTGGACACCTTCGACCCCAAGCCGGCGCTGAAGACCCACGAGAACAAATCGGTCTCCGCCGTGCATTTGCGGGGCACTTCGGAATTGCCGCTGATGCCTTCGCCGTTCACCTTCGCCCAGCACGGCGAATCGGGAATATGGATCAGCGAATTGTTTCCGGAGTTGGCCAAGGTGGCGGACGAATTGTGCGTGATCCGCACGTTGCACACGAACATTGTCGAGCACTTCCAAGGCGTGCTGGCGATGCACACCGGCTCGGCGACGGTTCCCTTGCCCAGCATCGGGGCCTGGCTCAGCTATGGTTTGGGGACCCGCAATCCGAATTTGCCGTCCTATATGGTCCTCTGCGAACGGTTGCCCTATGCCGGGTCACAGGTCTGGGACAGCAATTTTCTGCCCCCGATTCACCAGGGAATGCGAATTCTGCCGGGCGACAAACCGATCCCCAATCTCGACTCGTCGGCCCGCGATACAAAATTGCACGAGCTGGAGCAATTGATGCTCCGGGACGTCAACCGGCTGCATGCCGAAGCACGACCGGGAGACCGCAATCTGCGCGCCCGGATGCATAGCTTCGACGTCGCCCAAAGTATGATGCACGTCGCACCCGCGGTCCTCGACATCCAAACCGAAACCCAGGCGACGCTCGGCTTGTACGGCAGCGACACGCAGAACAACAAATCCTTCTCTCAACAATGCCTCATCGCCCGCCGGCTGGTGGAGCAGGGGGTACGCTGTGTCGAATTGATCGACACCGGTTCGAACAACAACTGGGACGCGCACGGCAACATGCAGGATCATCGCCCCAAGGCGCAGCGCGTCGACCGTGCGATTACCGGATTGATCGCGGACCTGCGTCAGCGTGGGCTGTTGGATGAGACCTTGGTCGCCATTTGCACGGAATTCGGCCGAACTCCCTGGACCGACAAAATTGGCACCAAAGGCCGCAACCATTACGCGAAGGCCTTCACCAGTCTGTTGGTCGGCGGCGGCACAAAGGGGGGCAGCGTCTACGGCGAAACGGACGAATTCGGCGCAGAGATTGTCAGCGATCCCTGCCACGTCCACGACTACCACGCCACGATTCTGCATCTCATGGGCATCGACCACACCAGGCTGACCTATCGCTACGCCGGCCGCGACTTCCGCCTCACCGACGTGCACGGCCGCGTGCTCAACGAAATCATCGCCTGACGCGCGTCTGCCAGCTATAGGTCGTACGTGCGGAAGTGGTTGAAGACGATCTCTTCAAACTGCCGTCGGCCGAACAGGCGGTTGAGCTTACCGCGAATCTTCTGCCGCATCGATTGCATGGCGGGATCGCGCAACTCCTCGTCTGTGGCCCCTCGCGCGATTTCGGTAATCGCAGCGCGAATTCGATTCTGGTATCGCCCCAGCCCGCGCTCAAAATGCACGACTTCGTCCGTCGAGCCCCGCATGATGCCCGAGATCTCCAGCTCGACGACCCGAATCCCCTGACTGCCGGGAGACTCTTTCGCGCGTTGAGCGGAACCGCTGGAGGAGCGAAATTCCCCCAGGTAGATTTCCGTCGGCTGCCGGGACTTTTTCCGCGCGGAAGAGTCGGCCGATTTTTCCGCCAGCTGGCTAATCTGACGCTCGCGGTGGTCGCCCAAGGCGGAGTGGCTAAACCACAGCAGCAGTGCCCCAACCGGTCCAAAGATCAGGCTTAACGTGCCGACCACCTTGAAAATTTCCAAGGTATGCTGCCGGCGTTCCCAGCCGACGTCGTCGAAGTCGCGTTCTGGTTCGGGTCGCTTCATGATGGATGAGCTTGGATTGGCAGCCGAGTTTCCCCGCACGATTCAGCGTCGCCGAATTGCCTCGGGCAAGAGCGCATTTGACGGGCCGACCGCGCCGTCCCTCTTTCAACCTTAGCTCACTGATGCGCGGCGATTCGGCCGCGGGGCGGCATTTCTTTCAAAGAGTTCCCACCGCCGGCGGCGACCCAGTTTTCCCTTCCGGGAGCCGGGCTTGGCGGAGTGGATCGTTCATCGCGTGTTTTGACCGTTTTTTTCCGCAAACTCAAGGGCCGGAGAAGGGCTGCCGCTGCCTGTATGGCCCCGAGACACCTCATTTTGTGTGGTATATTGGAGACAAACCCATTGTCGGCCCAAGTCGCCTTCCCGACGGGTGTTCCTCGGAACACCCGGATTTTTGCGATAATTTACCGGAGAAAACGTCATGACCCAATTGACCTCCGCTCATCTGACGAAGTCCCTCACGATGGCGGCGGGCGCTTGCCTGTTCGCCCTATTTGCCGGCACGAGCGCCGCCCGCGCGCAGCAAACGGGATTCGCCCAACCACCCATTCCTCAGCCGGCGGTCGAAGACCCTGCAGAACCTCCCTCCCCGGAAGACCAAATCCGCCGCGAGCTGGAAAAACTGAAAACCTTAGAAATGTCGCAGCGGCGAGCCAAGGCGCGCGAATTGATCTCGAAATACCCCGATTCCCGAGCCTCCCACCTGGTGCGGCAATATCTCGAAGAGATGGATCTGTACGACGAAGCAGCCCAGGCCCAAAGAGAGGTTGCGAATCGGCGGAAGGTCGTGATTCGAGAATACTGGCGGCAGCAAATTGCCGCACAATTGGCGCACGTTCCCAACTACCGAGTGCTTCCGCTGGTGCGGATCACCAACATCACCGATCAAGCGGTCCTTTACCAGATTCGCGGCTACGGTATGGATTGGACCCGTCCCCGATTTCTGGAGCCGGGGAAGACGGATGAGGTGAACTATCCGGTCGAATATCGCCGCATCACGAGCGAGGGACTTGTCCAATACTCGTTGACACCGGGAACCGACTACGTCTTTCGGCAGGAGGCGCCGGAGGAATTGCCTAAGCTGTTCGAAGCGTCCACGGCGAAGTAACTCGGGCCGTTCGGGCGTAATAACCGGACCCCCGCATGCCGGCGTGATGGGCGCGCGTCGACGAGGCCGATACTGTCGCTATAGGGCCGCGATTTTCACGCGCCCTTTTTGAAATGGATTTCTCGCGCACAATTCGCAGAGATTCTCCACTGCGGACGCGACAATTGAGATAAGGGCGACGCCATGATCACGGATGATCTGCTGCGGCGGGCAGCGACGCAGCACGGCCAAGGGCAGCTTGCCGAAGCGACGCAGTCGTTTCGCGCCGTTTTGCGAATTGATCCCGCCCATCCCCAGGCGACGCGGTCGTTGCTGACGATCGCCCGGCAGCTCCGCCAACCCACTGCCGCGGTGCCGACCGCCGCGAGCGCCGCCGTCGATAACCAAGTCAACCAGGAGCGCCGCAAGTACGAACAGGTCTGGCAGTGCGAAGAGTACCGCCGCTTTTCGCCGGGCCTGCATGGCGCGAAGTTGATTGACTTGATCGGCTTTTTTCGCCGCCAACAGGTGCGCACGATTCTCGATGCCGGCTGCGGGACCGGACAGCTGATGCGTCAGATCATGACGGAGTTCCCAGACGAGTTCGACGTGCGGGGTTTCGACATCTCCTCGAACTGCCTCGATTCTTCGTTTGACGCAATCCGTGAGGACATCCTGACCGTCGGTTGCCTGTGGAATCTGGCGGAATTTGGCGCGGTCTACGACGGGGTGATCTGCACCGACGTCATGGAGCACATCCCCCCCGAGCGCGTCGCGGCATCGCTCGACAACTTGCGCCGTTCGACGGCCAAGGCCGCCTATTTGGGAATTGCGCTGTTTCCCGACGGCTACGGAAAGAAGATTCTCGGCGAGCCGCTGCATCTGACCGTGCGGGAGCCGCAGTGGTGGATCGCGGCCATCCAGGACGCCGGTTACACGGTCGCCTCCGCCATTGTCGAAACTGCGGAGAGTGGCAAACCGATGTGGCTGCACGCGTTGTTGACGGTTTGAGTGACGGATCTTCGTACCGGGAGGGCGAAGCAGCGATCAATTACGCGACCTGGTTGCGCGCCGAAGTGCCCGGCCGTTCGTATCCGAACGCGGCGCAATAGTCATCGCATTGTTGCCATACCCGATCCACGAACGCCACCAATTCGGGACGGTGTTCCGATCGATGACGCTGCGGCGGGCCGTCCACCAGAGCGACATGCGCACCGGGGTCGCCGGCAAGGGGAATCCCCAGAGCCTGCGACAGCCGCTGTATTCCCCCGGGCGCCGCCAACTCTTCGTAGCGGAGCAGAACGTGCGGGCGCCGCTGCATATCGACCAGCGCCGCCGCCGAAGTCCGTGTGCGATGTTCGATAAAGGATCCGTCAATCGGGATCCCCATTCGCAAGGCGACGTCGACGTGCGAGAGCACAATGTCACGAATGTCGCGGACGCACAGCACCAGAGTTTCCGGGGGATACGTCTCCAACAACGGCTGCCAACCGTCAAATCGCGTCGTCCGCAGTCCCCATTGCGGCAGAGCAGACAGCTTCGGCAGTATCTGGACGTCAAAGAATTCTTGGAAACTCAAATAGTTCTTGCGTGTCCAATCCTCCTCAGCAATCTGGATGCCGCAGTTTTGCAATTGGCTATGCACGTGCCGCGCCCATTCCTGGCCGAGGATGGCCGGCTCGTCCAGAATCATCCGCTCGCCGGGTATCGTCAGCACTTCGGCGATCTCCCGCGTTCCGCTGCCAATCAAGCCGTACAAGGCGAAATCCATCTGGTAATCCGCCGGCCGCGGTGCGGTGCCTTGCGTAATTCCATGTTTGATGCGGTATTTCGTGAGCACCCGTTTGGCGGCCGCCGAATTGTCCTGGCCGTCCGTTGTGATTCGCCGCAGCGAGATCGGACTAGGGATTTTCACACAGCGGGCGTGTTCCCAACAGCGCAGATACTGGTCGAACTCATGTCCCGTCGTGAGCGACTCGTCAAATGGAAACTGTTGCGCAACATCGACTCTCATCAGGTGCCCGGTTTGCAGTGACATTTCGGGGCGATGTTTCAACAGGTCCGAGATCGTGTCAGTCTGATCGATCTGCGGCTCGCGCTTGACTGCTTCGCTGCTGCCTTCGTTGAACGTGAATACTTGCCCCCAGACGGCGTCGTAATCTTCCAGAAACGGTTTCGCGTCGCCTAAGGCGTTTGCGGACAACAGGTCGCGTGCGTCGATGAACAGCACCCAATCGGCACCGCGCGACGCGGCCGCTCCCACGGCCAAGTTGCGGGCGTGGGCATCGCTCAGTGCGCCGTTCTGGTCGTCGATCCGCAGTGCCATCAAGTTGGCGAACCCGCCGTTATTGGTTTGGTACGCCCGTTTGATCGATTCGGCGCACTGCGCATAGGCGGCGTCATGCCCGCGTCCGACGGGCGTAATGACGGCGAGTGTCAGCTTGGGCATGATCGCTCCGGATCGGCGAAGATGATTTCAAATAGAAGAATTGATTGGTTTTGAGATGCAGGCCCAGCGCCGTAGCGGCAGCGCAATCCCTACAACCGGTATCGACGATCGTTAGTGCGGCGCATGAGCGATTTCGCCCCGTTCGGTCGGCGGGTCGGCGCCTGTACCTCGAAAGTGCAACCGGTCTTGGAGAAAAATGAGGAAATTGCTAGGTTACGCGCGGATCACATCTCAGAATCGCCGGGCCGCTCCGTCCTGGACGGTCAATAGGATTCCAGAGGACCGGCCGGCAGGTCGGATTTGACAGCTGTATGCGGTTTCTGATTCTTACCTATTCCTATCCTCCGATGAACAATCCGCGAGCCGTTCGCTGGCGGGCCATCGCCGAATATTGGTCGTCCCAGGGGCACCAAGTCGACGTGGTCAGCGGCTGGCGCCCTGGATTGGCGCGCGAGGAGGTCCGCGGCGGCGTCCGCATCCGCCGCGTCGGCGGAAATGTCACCGAACGCATCCGGGCCTTTTTGCGTCCACCGGCGCCAACGGCGTCTAAGAAACCAACAAATCCAATCACCCACGCGGCAAAAACGCGTCGTACATGGCGGCATTGGTTTCGACAAGCGGCCCGCTGGTGCCACGACGCGACTTGGAAAAAACTCTATTGGCCCGACTCCAATTGCCTGTGGTATTTGCCGGCGGTCAAAGCAGCCGAGGGGCGGCTTCGCGAGCATGGCTACGACGGCGTCATCTCGGTGTCCATTCCGTTTACGTCGCACTTGGTCGCCCATCGCCTCCGCCCAATTCTGGGTGAGGCGGCTTGGCTGGTCGACGTGGGCGATCCCTTTTCGTTTTTGGATCAATGCCCCCCCAACAACCGCGGGCTGTACCGCTCTCGGAACTTCGCGTGGGAGCAACGTGTTTTTCAGGCAGCCACCGCCGTTTCGGTGACCAGCGATGAGACCGCCGAGCGGTACCGTAACGTGTTCTCCGATGCGGCCGACAGGATTCACGTCATCCCTCCCTTGGCCACGCAACCCCGCGGTCAGACGGTACGCGGCGGCGGCCCTACAAAATTGGTCTACACCGGCACGCTGTATCGCAACATTCGCAATCCCGCGTTTCTGTTGGAACTCTTCGGCGATTTACTCGGCGCGCTGCCGGAGCGGGGGCTGGAATTGCACCTGTACGGTCTGGTGAACGACTGCGGTGATATTATCGCGAAGTTTCAGGAGAGATTTGGAACAGCCATGCACGTGCACGGCGTCGTCCCGTCGCGGGAGGCCCAGCGGGCGGTGGCCGAGGCGGACGTGTTGATCAATTTGGGAAATTCGACCAATTACCAACTGCCCAGCAAGATCGTCGACTATGCCGCGACGGGGAAACCGCTGCTCAATCTGGTCACGATCGATGACGACAGTTCCGCCGCGGTCCTGGCGTCACATCCCTCGACGTTGACGGTCCACCGCGACGACTATGGGCACCGGCCGCAAACTGTCAACGATGTGGCCCGATTCATTGCTTCACCGCCGGCGGTCGACCAAGACGAGTTGGAACAATGGCTGGCCCGCTTCACCATCGACGAGATTGCAAACCGCTATATGGAATTGGTCGCGCCGCCGCAGGCGATGTCGCTTCCCGCACCGCCCCTGCGCAAGGCCGCATGAAAGACTGTGATGACAGAGAGCCTCGTAAATAATCGGCATGCCCAGCGGCACGCACCCGACGCGCCGACGTTTTCGGTCATGACCCCCGTCTTCAATGGCGAAATGTTTATTGCGCGATGTTACGCAGTCCTTCGCGAACAGACGTTTGCGGACTGGGAATGGGTCGTGGTGGATGACGGGTCGACGGACCGGACGGCCGAATTGGTGCGGGGCATCGACGATGAACGGGTTCGTCTGATTAGCTATCCTGAAAACCGCGGCCGGGGATACGCCCGCACCGAAGCGCTGAAAGCCTGTCGCGGCGATTGGGTCGTGCTCTGGGACGTTGACGATATCTATTTCCCGGATCGCCTGGAGCGGATCGCCGCCATCCGTGGACAGGACTACGATTACTACTGCTCGTACTCCGTCGTCGTGGATAACAGATTGCGGATTAAGGGCGTCCGCGGGTTTCTGCCGGAGGCGGGAATACTGCCCCGCTTTTTCGTGCACCACACGTTGGCATGCCCGGTGTCGCTGGCGCGTGAAATCGGCTATGACATCCTCCCCGCCAAAGGCGGTCCCGGTGAAGACTTTCGGATCGTGATGACCCTCAGCCGGCACTACCGCGGGTACTACGACCACGACGCCTTGGCCGTCTACCAGGAAGACCGGGAAGTCAACCTGCAAAAATCGATCGATACCAACAAAGGCCAATCTCTAATCCTGCGGCAAATGTACCGCGACGGTACGCTGCCTCGACGGCTTGGGGGGTATCTGGCGCTTATGCTGCGGCGGCAGATTAAGCTCGCCATTCTGCAATTGATGCGGATCGCCCCCAGCTTGTACCGCCGCACAGTCCAGTTGCGGACCAACGGCGATACCGTCCCCGGGTTCGAGCTTTCGCAGCAGCGCCGGGACTTCATCGAATGGGTGCGGCGGACCGACTTCAGCGAATCCCGGCACCAGCCGCCGGTCTGCCCGTTCGTGTTTCCCACCTCGCCGACCCGCAAAGCGGCCTAAGCCTTGCCGGCCGTTCCTGCCGTGGATCAGACCGGCCGTCGGCCCGCGAGAGTGTTCTTGGACCGGGAGCCGAATCTGGGACCAGAATGGGTCTCGAGGCGGGGCATTTCGCGACCTCTTTCGTCGTGGGCCGGGGAACCGCCAAAAATCAAAGCCACTCCCCGGCCCAACTTCTTGACAACCGGCGGGCCAAAGTGCACGCTATAAGTTTGGAGTTTTCTAAGGATTAGGCCTGCGGGCGTTTAAGCAGCCTGCGGCAGGCGTGCGGTGTGCTCACCCTGACGGACTCTTGATCGAGAGAATGGCAACAGAGAAATCATTGCAGAGGGGTAACACGATGTCGGCCGGAAACAAGCGGTTGCAACTGATGGGGCTGATCATCGCCGGTTGGGCCGTCGCTGGGATGTCGGGCTGCGGAGGCATCGGCGGAACCACCGTGCCGGTGGCCGGGGCTGTCACCCTGAACGGTACGCCGCTGCCGTTTGCGCTCGTCGTGTTTCACCCGCAAGAATTAGGGGGTCGCGAAGTGGCGGCCGTCACCGATATCCGCGGTCGGTTTGACGTCCGCGACGGGGACCGCATCGGGCTGCCACCGGGGCCGTACGTCGTGACGGTGAAATATTTCGTCTCGCAAGGCGATTCCCCCCAACGGCCCGAACCAGACGCCGATTTTGGCGACGACAGTCTCAAGCAGCTTGTCGCGGACACATACAGCGACGAAGCAAAATCGGATCTCTATGCGTTGGTCCAGGCTCCTGATCCTGATACGGAAGACGTGCCAAATGTCTTCAATTTTGACCTGGAAGGGTCAACGGTCCCGCTGCCCAGTGGAGCGGAACCGTTCGGTCGGGGGGCTCCCCCGCCGGCGACGGACGTTCCCACGCCCGAAGGCGGCCCCGTCGGCTCTCCCGGCGGGAGCCTTGTCTCGACGGACATGCTGGTTTACGGCGGGGGTGGTTTGATTTTTCTTGCCGTTGTCGGGGCCGTGTTGTTCTTTTTCATGCGACGCGGTCGGGTTGCGGGCGAAGACGACGGTTCGGCCTATCAATATGACGGCGAAATCGGTGAGGACTTGGAAGGGGGCGAATCCCCGCCCCCGGCTCGGCCGGCACCGCGCCGGAAAAAGAAACGCAAGAAAAAGAAGATCCGCAAACGCGCCGGGGCTGCGGACAGTGATATCGGCGCGCCGACTCTTGAAACCGCCGAGCCCGAGGCGGAGCCCGAAGATGAATTCGAAGGCAGCCCCTTCCCGGTTCTGGACGAAGGAATGGACGACGACGACGTCGCCGCCGCGTTCTTGGCCGGTGATGACGAGACCATTCCCGCCCCCAAGAAACGCAGCGAGGCGGATGTCGCCAAGTGGATGTTGGGGGCCGGCGGATTCGTCAAGATTCAGACCGAGGACAAAAAGTCGGTCACCGTCAAGAAGCCCGACGATCTCCCGAAAGGCAAATTCGAGATTCAGGGCGCTTTCTTTGAGGGAGTCGAAGATTTTGGCGATGACGAATTGGCGCAGATCAAGAAATTGCCGCACCTCGACACATTGGATCTGATCTCCACAAATATCAGCGACGAGGGCCTGGCCGCGTTGGAGGAGCTTCCCAGCATCCGAACTTTGGCTCTTTCGCGAACCGCAATCACCGACGCGGGTTTGGAACACCTGACGGCCCTGCCGAATCTCCGCGTGTTGTTGTTGTACCGCACACATATCAGCGACGCCGGTCTGGAGACCCTGAAAAAGCTCACCAAACTCAAGACAGTCGAGCTGAAGAAGACGGACATGACGGCCGAAGCGGTCAAGGAACTCCAACAGCAGTTACCCGATTGCAAAGTCATCGCCTAGATAGCGATCACGAGAAACCGGCGGCCACGTAACGCCCTGCGCTCTCTTCATCGAATTCTGACCGTCGGTTCATGGGCTCTTTAGACGGTCTTGCTAAGATTCCGGCAGGTGAGCCCGGGAGTGGTCCGGCGAGACGACTTTCGCGGACCTTTCCAAAGCGTTTGCTACCGCGCGCGGCAGCGCGGCAGTGTTGCGGGTAGGATGAGTTTTGCGTGAATTTCGTAACCGATTAACCCGAAATCGGTTACAGCATCTTCGATGCGCGTGTGCCGGTTTGGCACATCAATTGCACTCAACTGCGGTCTGGAGGGTCGTCGACCGTCGTCTGCGGTCTGAGGCCAAATCATTTTTCGAGAAAGCAATTGGGTGACAAAACACGGAGTTCTGATGGAAATGGCTGGGGAGATTTAACAGTGAATTGGATTTAAGCCCAGTGGAGATCGAATAAAATGAAGGAT
>CALFYU010000454.1 GCA_937952455.1 uncultured Planctomycetaceae bacterium | reverse complement strand
ACATTCTCGCGCGGTGGGACAGCGCGTTTGCGAGGTCATCGATTGTTTCTGATGGCGAGTCGGATGGTTCTCTGTATTTACATTTTGATTGGCCCGACAGCTCTTCGTTGCGGCAACTCGTTCCCGCCCACGTCACACCGGGGCTGTTTTTCGCGGGGGATGCGGTGGATTTAGGCGACGTCGGTCGATTCGACGCCGACACACCGTTTTCGCTCAGTTTGTGGGTACGTCCCGCTCCGGGGGCACACGGGACGATTCTTTCCCGCCGCAATCAGCAACGGGGCTACGAGATCACCTTAAACGAAAACCGCTCTGTCTCGGTGCGACTGTTACACGACGGAGCGGAACAGGCGATCGACGTCACCGCTGGCGGTGAACTGCCCGCTGATACGTGGTCGCATCTGGTTGTCAACTATGACGGATCAGGTCAAGCGAAAGGATTACAAGTCTATCGCGACGGCCAGCCGGCAGAAATGAAGATCGGCAAGGACGCCCTCAATGGCGCGATCGCCGTCGATGCGCCGCTGGTCATTGGAACGGTGACCCCGGAAGCCCCACGGTTTCGCGGGGTGGTTGACGACCTGCGAATTGAAAGTGCCGTCAGGACGGCTGAGCAGATTCAAGAGTTGTTCGCGGCCCGCGGCGCCCCATGGGAACCGGCCACTGTGACGAAGGGCGAGTCGGTTGGAGGGGCGACGTTTGAAACCCGGGATGACGGGTCAGTGTTCGTGACAGGCGAGAATCCGCCCTGCGATGACTATCTGGTGGAGATCAGCACACCCCGTACCGGTTTGACTGCGATTCGCTTAGACGTATTGAAGGATGAAGGACTCCCCAAACAAGGGCCGGCGCGCCGCGATGACGGCATGTTTTATCTCAGCGAGATCGAAGCGGAGGCGGTTTCAGCGGCGGATCCCGCAAAACGCAAGACGATCCGTTTCACGGCCGCCTATGCCAACGAATCGCGGAGCGGATTTGACGTAGCGAACCTGATTGACTGCGACGTGGAGGGGAATAACAGTTGGTCGGGTGAGGAAAATTCGCAGCGCGCGGTGCTAACAGCAATTCTCGTCGCGGCCGAACCGTTCGGCTTTGAAGCGGGGACGGTGGTAAAGCTCAAATTGCGGCATCAGACCGACATTCCATCGGGGACGCTGGGGCGGTTTCGGGTTTCGTTGATTGCCGACCCGTCCGTTTCACCCGACATTCCCGAACAAATTGCCGTCGATCTGGCAACCGAGCCTGAGCAGCGGTCCGATGCCCAGCAGCAGCGGTTGGCGCGATACTACGTGCGGGAACACGTGGGCGGTGGACGCGGTCTGCTCCAAAAGGAAGCGGACCTTAAGCGGCAGTTGGCGGAATTGGAAGCGGCGGTGCCGACGACGATGGTGATGCAAGAAATGGAAGAGCCCCGCACCGCCTATGTCCTGATGCGCGGCCAATACGATCAGCACGGCGACGAGGTCCAACCAGGCGTGCCGGCCTGTCTGGGGCCCTTTCCTGCCGAGGCACCGCTTAATCGTTTGGGTCTGGCGCAGTGGCTCACGTCGGGCGAACATCCGCTGACGGCGCGGGTAGCGGTAAACCGGTTTTGGAAGATGTATTTCGGAACGGGCTTGGTAAAGACCGACGAAGATTTCGGTTCGCAGGGGGAATGGCCGCCGAACGTCGACTTGCTGGACTGGCTGGCGACGGAATTTGTTCGGACGGGTTGGGACATCAAGGCCATGCAAAAATTGATCGTGATGTCGGCCGCCTATCAACAAGACGCCCGTGTCAGCGACGAGCTATTATCAATAGACCCGCAAAACCGGCTGATCAGCCGCGGGCCGCGATTTCGGATGTCGGCGGAGATGATTCGCGACAATGCGCTGGCGGTGAGCGGACTGCTGGTGCGGGAGATCGGAGGGCCGAGTGTCAAACCGTATCAGCCGCCGGGACTTTGGAAGGAAGTTTCCTCGGGCGTGGTCCGCGCGAATCTTTTCGAGCAGGATCACGGCGACAAATTGTACCGCCGCAGCCTGTATACGTTCTGGAAACGAGCGGCGCCGCCGCCGGCGCTGCAAACGTTTGATGCCCCGACGCGGGAATATTGCGTGACGCATCGCTCGCGGACGAACACCCCGCTGCAGGCATTGGTCCTGATGAATGATGTGACGTACGTGGAAGCGGCACGGGTGTTTGCCCAGCGGTTGTTGACGGAAGGTCCACCCGATTCAGCGGGACGGATTTCACACGCATTCCGGCTAGCCGTGGCGCGGGAACCGTCGCGGCAGGAGTTGGTGGTGCTTCTCAACCTGCTCAAATCGCGGTTGTCGTTTTATCGGGAGCACGGCGATGCAGCGACGCAGTTGTTGGGGGTGGGCGAAGCGCCGCTGGACGACACCATTTCTTCGACCGAATTGGCAGCCTGGACGAATATTGCCTCGCTCATCTTGTGCTTGGATGAAACCATTACCAAAGGTTGAACCGATGAACGCGTTTTGGGATCACGCGATGACGACAACGCGGCGGCAGTTTTTCTCCCGCGCGGCGACCGGCGTGGGCATCGGGACCGCGGCGCTCGCGTCGCTGTTGAATCCTCCCCTGAGCGCAGCGAACGGCGAATTGCCTGCCGGCGGCCAAGTCGGTCTGCCGCATTTTTCACCCAAAGCACAGCGTGTGATTTATCTGTGCCAATCGGGCGGGCCGTCCCAATTTGAAACGTTCGATTACAAGCCGGAATTGGCCAAGCTGTTCGACAAAGACGTGCCCAAGTCGGTCTTCGGTTCGCAGCGGCTGACCGGCATGACGTCGGGGCAGGCGCGGTTTCCCGTGGCGCCAAGCTATTACAAGTTTTCGCAGCACGGCGAGTCGGGAACCTGGGTCAGTGAGCTACTGCCGCATCTGGCGGAAATCATCGATGAATTGTGCCTGATCAAATCCGTACATACCGAGGCGATCAATCACGATCCGGCAATCACCTTTTTTCAAACCGGCTCGCAGCAACCGGGTCGGCCGAGTTTCGGGGCGTGGGTCAACTACGGATTGGGGAGCGAAAATCAAAACTTGCCCGCATTCGTCGTAATGAACTCGATGGGCACCGGACGCCCGGTCGGGCAGCCGCTCTATGCCCGGCTGTGGGGCAGCGGGTTTTTGCCGTCGAGCTACCAAGGTGTCCAGTTTCGTTCGGTCGGTGATCCGGTGATGTACCTCTCAAACCCGCCGGGCTTAGACGGCGCCGGGCGGCGTCAATTGTTGGATGGACTGTCGCAACTAAACCAGATACAACAATCCCGATTGGGCGACCCGGAGATCGCCACGCGGATCGCCTCGTTTGAGATGGCGTATCGCATGCAGACTTCCGTGCCTGAGTTGATCGACGTTTCCGATGAAACGCAGGCGACGCTCGACATGTACGGCGGTGACGTCAACAAGCCGGGGACGTATGCCCGCAATTGCCTGTTGGCGCGGCGGCTGGCGGAGCGTGGGGTGCGGTTTATCCAACTGTACCATCGCGGCTGGGACCAGCACGGCGATTTGGTGCCGCAAATCGGCCGACAATGCCGCGACGTCGACCAACCGACGGCGGCGCTGATCAAAGACCTCAAACAGCGGGGCATGCTAGAGGATACGCTGATCATCTGGGGCGGTGAGTTCGGCCGTACGGTGTACAGCCAGGGGACGTTAACCAAGGACAACTACGGCCGCGACCACCACCCGCGCTGTTTCACGATGTTTCTCGCCGGCGGCGGATCGAAAGCGGGCTGCCGGTACGGTGCAACCGACGACTTCAGTTACAACATCACCGAAAGCCCGGTCCACGTCCACGATCTCAATGCGACGATCCTGCATCTGTTGGGGATCGATCACGAACGCCTGACGTATCGCTTCCAGGGACGCGATTACCGGCTGACGGATATTCACGGGAATGTTGTGCGTGAGCTTCTTGGTTGACGGTCGTCGCAAAATCGTCCGTCGCACGCACCACGGCTGGACAATCCAGTGACGCCCAACATGTCAGGCTTACACCGACACTTCCATCGCTTGCGCGAACGCCGCCATTTCCATGGGGCCGCCGACGACGAACGGGGTGCGCTGGTGGATTTGCTCCGGTTCGATTTCCATAATCCGCCGCCGGCCGTCTGTGGCGATGCCGCCCGCTTGTTCCGCGATGAACGCGATCGGATTGGCTTCGTACAGCAGGCGGAGTTTGCCTTCGGGGTTCTTGTCGGTGGGGGGATACAGAAAAACCCCCCCTTTTAAAAGTGTGCGGTGAAAATCGGCCACCAGTGAGCCGATGTACCGCAGCGAATAACCCCGGCCGAACTCGCCCCGTCGAAGTTTTGTAATGAAGTCACGATAGGGTTGTGGATAAGACTCCCAATAACCGTCGTTGGACGAATAGTACGTCCCCGAGGCGGGCATGCGAATGTTTTCGTGGCTGAGGACATAAGCGCCGACGGACGGGTCGAGCGTAAACCCGTGTACGCCGTGTCCGGTCGTGTAGACCAATATCGTCGACGAGCCGTATACGACGTAGCCGGCGGCGATCTGTTTAATGCCCGGCTGCAAGACGGCCTCGGCGGGGTCGGCGTCTTCAGGTAAATCTTCAGGCATGCACAGGATTGAGAACGTGGTCCCCACGCTGACGTTGACATCGATGTTGGAGGAACCATCCAGGGGATCGAAGACGACGACGTACTTGCCCCGTCCGGAGCGGCCGTCGAACATAATCGCCTCTTCGTTCTCTTCCGACGCAATCACCGCCACGTTTTCGCGGACTCCCAGGCAGTGAATCAGAGCCTGGTCGGCATAGATGTCCAGTTTTTGCTGGGCCTCGCCCTGCACGTTGATGGCCCCGGCCGCACCGGTGATATCCAACAGCCCCGCACGGCGGACCCGCGATTCGGTCATCTTCGTCGCCAGCGTAATGCCCGAGAGCAGCCAGGAAAAACTGCCGGAGGCGTGCGGAGAATATTTGCGCTGTTCGGCGAGAATATGCTGTTGCACGGTCGTGATGGACGGTTCCGTGTCGTTCATTCCGCGGTGGCTGGTGGACATGAAGTTACTCGCAATGTGCTCTCAATTTGATATGCGTGAGGCGTTGTTGAAGGGAATTCTCTATTGGACAACAAGGTACGCGGGACCTCGGCTCAGAATAGCGGGTTAGTCGAGCGAACCATAGTCCTGTGCGCACGACTTTTTTTCAAATGCTTAGACCGGAATGAACGCGCACGACTCGCCCGCCGTGTGAGCGACAAATTGGCGGCAGCGATTGACACTCTTGGGGCAGCGGGATTTAATCGCTGATGAGGAATTGCCTGCAAAATCGGCAAACCGCAACAGCATTGCCAGCAAATTCATCACTGAAAGTCCGCTATGAAACAGACGATTGTACTTTGCGTGTTGACCATCCTTTCGATCGCTGTCCCGTCGATCGCGGCAGCGGAGAAATCCCCATCAGACGAGTCGATTGAACTCTCCGCCGAATTGCGGCAAAGGTGTATCGACGTGCTTCGCGCCGGCTTCGGGGCGGAGGAATTTTGGCCGTCGATGCATGCCGCTGAGGCGTTGACGTTGGCTGGATATGGCGAGGAGGTCCGTGCCGGATTGTTGAAGCGGGCACCGCATGTGACGGATGATCAGCAGCGCTGCGGCATCGCCCGTGAATTGGTCCGCGCCGGTGACCGGACCCAGGCGGCGACGCTGCTGGAGATACTTTCCAAGCCCGACGACTACGCCCACACGCATGCGGCGGAGAGTCTTTATAAGGTCTATGAAATCGGCGACGGTACGCAATTGCGGGCCGCGATGGCAGATGCGAGCAATCCGACTTGCCAACTGATGGCGGCCGCCGCATTGGCACGCTCCGGCAGCCCGCAGGCGCTCGCGTTCATCCGCGAGCAACTTGCCGCGGGGGAAAGTGATGCGCGGAAAATCGCCGCTTGGATTTTGGCCCGCGTGGGTGATGCCGAAGACATCCCCGCGCTGCGGGCAAATTATGAACGCGAAACGGACCCGCTGAAGAAAAGCTATTACGTAAATGCGCTGGCGGCGCTGGGGGATAGCGAGGGGCAAAAGCGGCTTGAGAAAAACCTGGGCGACGCGGACCCCGCGATTCGAACATATGCCGCCGTGTTTGCCGGCGACGCAGGCATGGCGGGCGTCGCGCCGCAGCTCGAGAAGCTGCTGAATGATCCGGAGCTCGACGTGCGGATTCGGGCGGCGCAGTCACTGATTGCCTTGTCGCAATCACCCGAGGACGCGTCACCGTTTTTCCGTGACGTCTTTCCGGCAACGGCAGAAAATCCGCGGTATAGCGAAGGTTCGATCATTGTGCTCCGCGACGGCACGCTGTTGTACGCGACGACCGAATTCATCGGTAGCGGGTCGGACTTTGCCAAGGCACGGATCATTGCCAAGACGTCCGCAGACGGCGGGCGGACGTGGAGCGATCCCCGCGTGCTGCAGGAGAATATCGGCGGTAAAAACGTAATGTCGGTCACGCTGCGGCGTCTCCCCAAGAGCGGATCGCAACCGGCGCCGATCGGCATGTTTTTCTTGATCAAGAACGACTTCAATGACCTACGAGCCTATTTGCGAATTGCGAATGACGAGGGGCAAACCTTTGGGGAGCGGATTTTGGTCACCGACGGGCCGGGATATCACGTGGTGAACAACGACCGCATCACCGTATTAAAGGACGGGCGGCTGTTGTGTCCGGTGGCCTGGACGGCCGACGTGGAGAAGGTCAATCACTTCACTTGCTACTGCGCCATTTCGGACGACGGCGGACGGACTTGGCGTCGCGGCAAAGGAGAGGTGGATCAGCCGAAGCGGGGGGCGATGGAACCGGAAGTGCTCGAATTGGACGACGGCCGCGTGTTGATGATTGTGCGGACGCAGTTGGGATATATCGCCGCTGCAGAGTCCAGCGACGGCGGCGACACGTGGAGCGAAGCCAAGTCGTGGGGCGTGAAATCCCCGGAAGCGCCAGCGACGCTGCGGCGAATTCCGTCGACGGGCGATCTGCTGTTGATTTGGAATCACACTTACGAAGCGGGGGCTGGCCACGGTGGCAAACGCACGCCGCTCACGGCCGCCGTCTCGACCGACGAAGGACGCACATGGAGTCTTGAGCGAACTTTGGAGAAGCGAGACAACGAGACCTATGCCTACACCAGCGTCACATTCGACCGCGGCCGGGCCTTAATCAGCTATTATGTCGGAGACGACAAGACCGGACGGATATCGAGCCGGTTCGTTTCGCTGCCGGTCAGTTGGTTTTACGAGCAGCCGTGATTCGCTGAGCGGCGCTTGACGTGAATCCGTCGGGAATCGATCATGGAGGTAACAGCCCGCTAAAAAGGGTGCCACGCCCGGCTTGCCCGCCAGTACGAGCTGCACCATTAGCAAACACTGCTGGACAAGCCAGCTGTGGCAGCCGGCGATTTTCGGAACATCCCGCCTCATGAATCTCCCCACGTTGTCATTGTCCCGCCAATTACTGTGCTCCGTTTTGGGAACGGCGGCAGTGATGTTGTCGTGTGCGGCGACCTGTCGGGGAGGCGATGCCGCCGGTGTGGAGTTTTTCGAGAAGAAGATCCGTCCGGTGCTGATTCAGTCTTGCTACGAGTGCCATTCCAGCCAGTCGGATCCGCCGAAGGGGGGACTGCGTTTGGACAGCCGCGAGGCCGCACGTCAAGGGGGCGACAGCGGCCCGGCGGTGGTCCCCGGCAATCCAGGCGAAAGCCTGCTCGTGGAAGCGGTGCGGCACGAGTCGTTTGAGATGCCCCCAAAGGCGAAGTTGTCGGACGAGGCGATTGCCGATTTCGTAAAGTGGATAAAAATCGGTGCGCCCGACCCGCGAGATCGTCCCGACGTTCGCACGGCCGACAACGCATGGTCGGTGATCCTTAACGCACGACGGGACTGGTGGAGTCTACAACCGGTCGTCCCCCCTTCAGTTCCGGATGTGACAACCCCGGGGTGGAACGGCCCGGTCGATCGATTCGTGGCGGCTAAATTAGGCGACGCGGGACTGACGACTCCCGGTCCCGCCGAGCCGCGTACGTTGATTCGGCGAGCGACGCTGGTGCTCACCGGACTGCCGCCGACGCCTAAGGAAGTCGATCAATTTGTCATAGAAAGCGAAATCGACGGCGAGGCGGCCTATGCGGCGCTCATCGAGCGATTGTTGGCGTCGCCGCATTTCGGCGAGCGCTGGGCGCGGCATTGGATGGACGTCGTCCGCTTTTCCGAAACGCACGGCAACGAATGGAATTACGAGGTGCATCACGCGTGGCGCTACCGCGACTACCTGATCCGTGCCTTTAACTCCGACGTTCCCTATGACCAATTTATCCGCGAGCATATTGCCGGCGATCTGCTGGAACATCCCCGTTGGAACGAGCAAGAACAATTCAATGAATCACTCATCGGCACGTCATTTTATCGCTTCGGCGAAGTCAATCATGACGACTGCGTCGCGTTGACCTCAATCGGTTACGACATCCTAGATAACCAGATCGATACGCTCACCAAGGCGTTTCAGGCTACGACGGTCGCCTGTGCGCGGTGCCACGATCACAAAATGGACGCGGTCTCAACGGACGATTATTACGCCCTGTTGGGTATCCTCAAGAGCTCGCGGCTGACGGCCCACACGCTCGATGCGCCGACCGTCAATGCCGACCCACTGCGGCTCTTAACGGAATTGAAAGCCGAGATCCGCCGCGAGTTGGCGGAGCATTGGCAGTCGCAGACGGGCGAATTGCCAAAGTATTTGTTGGCGGCGCATGCGCGAAAAACGGAGTCGCCGGAAGCGGAGCAGCTAGCAGTCGGGCTGGATGCCGCGCGCCTGGAGAATTGGGCAAAGGCGCTCAGCGTTGAGAAACCAGGCATCGAGCATCCAGCCTATGCCTGGCAAGCAGCCTCCATCGCTGATGATGTCACCGGCAAGTGGCAAGATTTGGCAGCGGCCTTCGAACAAGAGCGTACTGCGGGCGAAACGTTTAATACAAAACAATTTGAGCGGATCGCCGATTTTCGAAACGGCGATCCGGCTGGTTGGACGGCCAGCGGGCAAGGGCTGCGCAGTGGACGCACGCCGAGCGGCGAGCTGACAATCGCCCACGACGGGGACCGAATCGTCAATAGCATCCTGCCGGCTGGGTGTTATACGCATGCTCTGTCTAAAAAACTCAACGGCACGCTCCGCTCGCCGGTGATATCGAGCGGCAAGAGACGGATTTCACTGCAGGTGTTGGGAGAAAAGACCAGCGCCGTGCGGTTGGTCTCCAACAATTGCCAATTGAATTACGCCAACTATCGTGCGCTGACGTCGCCGCAACCGACGTGGGTCACATTTGAAATCCCGGCCAATGCTGAAGCGTTGCGGACCTTCGCGGAGTTGGTCACAAAGTTCGAAAATCCGAAATTCCCCGACCAATTGGGAACGCTGGGGGGCGATAAAACTAGCGACCCGATCCCCTGGGCCGAAGAGGCGGCCGACCCACGATCTTATTTCGGCATCATACAGGTCGTGACGCACGACGGTGCCGAGGCGCCCAAACCGGACCTATCGCCGCTCGCACGGCTATATGCCGGCGCCGCTGATGTGACGTCGCTCGCGGAGGTTGCGGAAGCATATGCAGCGGCAATCGCCTTGGCCGTGTCGAATTGGTCGGAAGGAACTGCGACCGACGTCGACGTGTATTGGTTGTCATGGGTGGTCGACAATGACTTAGTCGATCATTCGCTCATGTCTTCGCCGCGGATGCAACAATTGGTAAGCGAATATCGCCGCATCGAAGAGCAGGAACTGACGCGGCCGCGCTTGTCGGCGGGCATTGCCGATTGCGGCCCGGGAGCGGACCACGCGGTCTTGCTGCGGGGCAATTATGCAACGCCCGGTAAGTTGGTCGCGCGGAGGTATTTGGAAGTGCTCTCCGACAGCGGGGCACCTTTTCAGCCGACCGGTAGCGGGCGATTCCAATTGGCCGAGCGGATTGCATCGCCGAAGAATCCGCTAACGGCCCGTGTGATGGTCAACCGTGTGTGGCATCATATGTTTGGCGCCGGGATCGTGCGAACGGTCGACGATTTTGGACATGTCGGCGAACTCCCTTCGCATCCGGAATTGCTCGACCACCTGGCCGCGCGATTCGCGACGCCGTTGGGGAGCGACGGTGATGGATTCGGCTGGTCGGTCAAAGCGTTGATCCGCGAGATCGCATTGTCGCGAACGTTTTGCGCGACGGATCATGCCGAAGCAACCGCTGCGGAAATCGATCCGCAGAATCGACTGTTGCACCATTATCCCGCACGGCGGATGGAGGCGGAGGCGATTCGGGATTCGATTCTTGCCGTCTCCGGCCGTTTGCAGCCGGAGTTGTATGGACCGAGCATTCAGCCCTATCGCTCCGAATCTGATGGAAGGGCCGAAATTTCTAAGCGCTTTCAACATCCCCGGCGGGAAAGTTGCGCAAGGCCGCCGCGACGTCACCAATGTCCCGGCCCAAGCTTTGACGCTGCTCAACGACAGTTTCGTGATGCAGCAGGCGGAGGTTTGGGCCGATCGTGTGATTCAGGACGGCTCCGATTCCGCTGCCGTTCGGTTGCAGCAGATGTTCCAACAGGCCTGGGGACGTCCGGCGAATCCTGAGGAAATCGAGCGGTTCGAAGAATTGATCGTTACGCTGGCCCGAATTGAAGAGGTTGCCAACGCGGAAGTGTTGTCCGCCAAGGTGATCTGGAAGGACGTGGCGCACATTTTGTTTAATAGTAAAGAGTTTATTTACATCCCCTAATCTCGCGGTAAGCGCATGACAACATTCGCCAACGTTTGTCCGGGACGCGGGCCGGTACCGCTTTCGCGGCGGAGCATGCTCAAGGCCTCGGCCAATGGATTCGGGATGCTCGCGCTCTCAGCGCTGATGTCCGACCGGGCGTATTCCTCCTCGGCCGCAGCTCCACATTTTGCGCCCAAGGCGAAGAACGTCATCTTCTGTTTTCTCGACGGCGGCGTGTCGCATGTTGATTCTTTTGACCCCAAGCCAAAGCTGGACGAACTGGACGACAAGCCGGCGGGCGATATTCAAAATCCGACCGCCAACGTCGATCGCAAATGGCTGAAGTCCCCCTGGAAGTTTGCGCAACATGGCGAATCGGGAATTCCGGTCAGCGAGCTGTTTCCGCACATTGCCGGTTGCGTCGACGATATTGCAGTGATCCGTTCGATGAAGGCGGATTTACCGATCCATTCGACCGGTGTGTTGTTCCTGCATACGGGAATCAACGTTGCCGGGCGGCCCAGTTTGGGGTCCTGGGTGCATTACGGACTCGGCAGCGAGAACCAAAACCTGCCGGGTTTTGTCGTGCTCAGTTTCGGCGTGGTCCCCTGCGGCGGTTTGGAGAATTATTCCAGCGGGTTCTTGCCCGCCAATTATCAGGCGACGCTGCTTAATGCGGACGGTCCGCCGCTGGAAAATATTCAGCCTGGTGACAGCCGCACGGGGGTGCAGCGCGCCAAACTCGATATTTTGCGACTGCAGGACCGCTCTTTTTCCGAAGCGCTGGGAGGCAATGACGCCGTCGAATCGGCGATTAAGAACTACGAATTGGCCTACCGCATGCAATCTTTGGTGCCGGACGTGCTGGAGCTTTCTCGGGAAACCAAGCAGACACAAACGCTGTACGCGATCGATTCCAAAGTCGACTCGCAGCGGCTGTATGGGATTCAATGTCTCCGGGCGCGGCGGTTGATCGAGTCAGGTGTGCGGTTTGTGGAGATCACCTGTCCGCCTGGAGCGTCCAACGGCACGTGGGACCAACACGGCGACTTGAAAAAGGGGCACGAAAAAAATGCGCTCGACACCGATCAAGCGATTGCCGGGTTGATCAAAGACCTCAAGGCCCGCGGATTGTTTGACGAGACGTTGATTGTCTGGGCGGGAGAATTCGGCCGCACGCCGCACGCCAAATCCCGGGACGGCCGAGACCATCATCCCGAAGGCTTCACCGTTTGGCTGGCGGGCGGCGGGGTCAAAGGGGGCGTGGTCCATGGGGCAACGGATGAACTGGGCATGCATGCCGTCGAGAACGTGTGCACGATGCACGATCTGCACGCCACGATATTGCATCTGCTGGGGCTGGACCACCAGCGACTCACCTATCGTCATGGCGGACGTGATTTCCGGCTGACGGACGTGCACGGCAACGTGATCCACGAAATCCTTTGAGCGGCCACCGGGTGCGCCGGTCAAATTCCGCTGCCGTCGGCGTGATGATGGGGGAGCATGTGGTCCATGTCGAGCGCCGGTTCGGCGACCGACAGTCGACCGACGATTTTGGCCGGGATGCCCGCGACCGTGCAGTGTGCGGGCACGTCATCGAGGACGACGCTGCATGAGGCAACTTTTGCACCGGTGCCGATCTCGACATTTCCCAGAATCTTGGCCCCCGCGCCGATCAACACGCCGTGGCGGACTTTGGGATGCCGGTCGCCGGTTTGTTTGCCGGTCCCACCCAATGTGACTTCGTGCAGCATCGACACGTTGTCTTCCACGACGGCGGTTTCGCCTATCACGACGGCGGTGCCGTGGTCGATCAGGATGCCCTTGCCGATGCGGGCAGCCGGATGAATATCCGCGCCGAACACCTCGGAGATGCGACTTTGCAGATGCAGCGCCAACGCCTTGCGGTCCTGCCGCCACAGCCAGTGTGCAACGCGGTAACTTTGCAGGGAGTGAAAGCCTTTGAAGAACAAAAACGGCACGTAGTAGCAGTCGGAGGCCGGATCACGGTCGCGAACTGCTTGGATATCGCGTCGGATGGCGTCGCGGATCAGTGGATCACCGGCCAGCGCCTCATCGATCACCTCGCGAATCAACATCGACGACACACTGACGTCGGCCAGTTTCCCGGCGAGATGGTAGCTGATCGCGTCTTCGAGCGTGTCGTGATTAAGCACGGTCGAATGCAGAAAACTGGCCAACAGCGGCTCGCGCGTCGCTTCGCGGCGGACTTCGCTGCGAATGGTCTCCCAGATTTCATTGGCGCCGATCGACTTTGCCGCGTTGGACACGATTTTGTTCTCAGTCAGCCAGAGGTGGAGAAGGGAGTCGGCATGTATTGTAACACGGCGCGGCGCCGCTGACGATGTTTTGCACGGCGTCGATTTCAATTGTGCCCGTTACCCCCCGGCTCCGCCGGGGGCTGGTTGGGGCCGCCGGGGTTATTCCCGTTCGATTTTGAGGCCGGCCAGCGGCGGGAGTTCGCCATCGCCGCGGGGGACGAATTCGATCATCAAATTGTCAGTCACGGTGATCCCGGAAACGTCCTGTTCGAGAGAGCGATTGTCGCCCATATTCACGCCTTCGATCCGGGTCTTGCCTTGGATGTTGACGTCGAACTTCGCCATGCGGGACGTGTCATCGCCGGAGCGGCGCGAGAAATAAAACGTCGCGCGATAGGCGGCCGGATCGGCGCCTTCGTCCTGCAGCGGGATCGTGAGTTGTTTCAGCCCGGCGGCCCAATAGGCATAAATCCAGGGCGATTCGACACCTGAAAGTTCCTCCGACTTGCTGCTGACGCCGGAATACTCACCGCCGTCGGCAAACTCGGTTTGCAGTTGCAGCGGGAGAACCAGACCGGTTTCCTTATAAGCTTGGGGCCGCGGATAGGCCAACCAGACCGTGCCGGCCGCATCGCGGCGGTCTCCCGGGGCGCCAAAGTTCAGCGCTAGATGTTTGACCGGCGTCGACTTGCCGACGGAGCTGTAGATCGTCCAATCCCGACGCGGTTCGCGCGGTTCCATCACGATCGTCGAGGCGATTGAGAACAGACAGACGCAGCCGGCGCTCGCTTCGGGGACCATCAACAATCCGTTGGCGGGAATCATGTTGATCCAACAGCCGGTGCGGTGTCCGGCAAAGTGTCGCGTGCCGCTGTCGGCGTTCAAGTCGTAGAATCCGGTGAATCCCGAGCGGAAGAACATCATGTCGGGCGTGGCAGTGATCATGCCGCAATGATGCCCGGTGCGGACCATGCTCCAGGGGACCTCTTCGCCGGTGATGGGATGTTTGCGCATCCGCTGCGCGCCGGTATACAGGTCAAACCCCCACGGCTCGGCAACGATTTGGTCCTCGATAATGATCGGGCGGTGCCGGTAGTTGG
>CALFYU010000453.1 GCA_937952455.1 uncultured Planctomycetaceae bacterium | reverse complement strand
GGCTGTCGGTCAGCCGGCCGTCGTCGAGCACTTGCAGCAGCACGTTGAACACGTCCCGGTGCGCTTTTTCGATTTCGTCCAGCAGCAGCACGCAATACGGCCGGCGACGGACCGCTTCGGTCAGGCGGCCCCCTTCTTCGTAGCCGACGTAGCCCGGAGGCGCGCCGATGAGCCGCGCCACGCTGTGCCGTTCCATGAACTCGCTCATATCGATGCGGACCATGGCCCGTTCATCGTCGAACAGGAACTCGGCCAATGCTTTGCAAAGTTCCGTTTTGCCCACGCCGGTCGGTCCCAGGAAGATGAACGAACCGATCGGCCGGTTTTGATCCTGGAGGCCGGAGCGCGAGCGCCGCACGGCATTGGAAACCGCTTCGACCGCTTCCTCTTGGTTGATCATCCGCTTGTGGATGCCCTCTTCCATGTGCAACAGTTTTTCCCGCTCCCCTTCCATCATGCGGCTGACGGGAATGCCGGTCCAGGTGCTGACCACCTTGGCGATGTCCTCTTCGTTGACATCCTCGCGCAACAGCCGTTCTTCGCCCGATTCTTGGATCTTCTGAAACTCCGCCTCTAGTTCGGCCAGCCGCGCCTCGGCCTGCTTGAGGTGTTGCTCCGCTTGTTGGGCGGTGATGTAGTCTTCGTTGCTATTGGTTTGACGGGCGCGGTTGAATGCCTGTTCGTATTCGGTCCGCAGGCGGTCGATGTCCTCTTTGAGCGGCTGAATGCTCGACAACGTCTTCTTCTCTGCCTCCCACCGCATTTTGAGCTGATTGACCTGTTCCTCGCGGTCGGCGATCTGACGTTGCAACTCTTCCAGCCGTTGTTTGCTGTCGGCTCCGCTCTCTTGAGCCAGTGCGGTGGCTTCGATCTGCATCCGCGTCAATTGCCGCGTTGCTTCGTCGACTTCGGCCGGCATCGAATCGATTTCCATCCGCAGCCGGCTGGCCGCTTCGTCGACCAGGTCGATTGCCTTGTCCGGCAAGAACCGGTCGGCAATATAACGGTCCGACAACGCGGCGGCGGCAATCAACGCCGGGTCGGTGATCCGCACGCCGTGGTGCGATTCGTAACGCTCCTTCAGACCCCGCAAGATTGAGATCGTGTCCTCCACGTTTGGTTCCTGGACCATCACCGGCTGGAACCGCCGCTCCAGTGCGGGGTCCTTTTCGACGTGTTTGCGATATTCATCCAGCGTGGTCGCCCCGATGCAATGCAACTCGCCGCGGGCTAAGGCCGGTTTGAGCAGGTTCGACGCATCCATCGCCCCCTCGGCGGCGCCGGCGCCGACGACGGTGTGCATTTCGTCGATGAAGAGAATCACATTGCCTTCGGCCTCGGTGACTTCCTTGAGAACGGCCTTGAGGCGGTCTTCAAACTCGCCGCGATACTTGGCGCCCGCCACCAGCGCACCCATATCGAGCGCGATGACCCGTTTGTCTTTCAATCCCGCCGGAACGTCGCCGGTGACGATGCGATGCGCCAAGCCTTCGACGATCGCCGTCTTGCCGACACCCGCTTCGCCGATCAGGACCGGGTTGTTCTTACGGCGCCGGGAGAGAACTTGAATCACGCGCCGAATCTCGGCGTCACGGCCGATGACCGGGTCGATCTTGCCGCGGCGGGCGATCTCGACCAGATCGTGCCCATATTGTTCCAACGCCTGATATTTGCCTTCGGGATCCTGGTCGGTCACTTGTTGTCCTCCCCGCACAGTTTTCAGAGCTTCCAAAATGGAATCGTTGTCGACGCCGTGCATATCCAACAGCCGTTTGGCCTGATCGTCGACGTCGGCCAGCGCCAGCAACAGATGTTCGGTTGAGACGTAGGCGTCCTTCATCTTATCCGCGATGGATTGCGCCTTTTCCAGGACTTGCAGGCCCGGCCGGCTCAAGCCGACGTCTCCGCCGCCGCCGGATACCTTGGGCAGGCGGTTGATTTCACCGTCGACGATGCTCGAAAGCTGCGGCAAATTCGCGCCGATTTTTTCAATCAACGGCCGCATAATGCCCTGCTGTTCGTCGAGCAAGGCTTTCAGAATATGCAGCGGGGCGATTTGCTGGTGGCCGTGTTCCATCGCCAGCGACTGCGCACGCTGTACCGCTTCTTGCGCCTTGACGGTCAGCTTGTCGAATTTGAATGCCATCGGAAAACTCCTGTTCCTGGTTCAGATATGATTCTACGCGCGCAGCAGTAACCGCTCCAGATTCCTTTTGGGAGATCGGACGCCCGCGATTCAAAATGTCAGTCGGTTGGAACGTACGCGAAACGCGTCGGTAGGTGCTCCCCCGCCGGGGGAGAATTGTAAGTGAGGCCATTCCCCCTCTCCCTCCGGGAGAGGGGTCGGGGGTGAGCGACGTAGGACGCTCACTCGCCAAAATCAAACTATCAGCAGAAAATGTAACATCCGGGGAATGGAACAGTTCCGGTCGTCGGGGGACATCGACCGGTATTGGGAGTCAATCTTCGTCCAAAACCCTCACCCAAACCCTCTCCCAGGGGGAGAGGGAGAGTTTTTATTTGGGTCCTCTCTTTAGAGGGAGAGGCAGATTCTGTTGCCCGCCGATGCTCGACGGGCTGGGCTGCCGGAGGATCAATCCTTCTTTTCGAACTCCGCGTCGATCACCTCTTCGCCGCCGCCGGCTTGTTCGGCGCTTCCCGAGGCCCGTTGGCTGGCTGCGTCGGGGCCGTCTTGTTCCCCGCCGCCCTGTGAATAGAGGTGTTGCGACAATGCATGCGACGCCTGAGAGAGTTCTTCGATCGCTTGTTTGATCGCGGCAGTGTCGCTGCCTTCGGACGCTTCGTTGACCTTCTCGATCGCTTTTTCGATCGCCGACTTGGACGCATCGTCGATCTTGTCAGCATGCTCTTTCGTCAATTTCTCCGTGGCGTAGACCAGCGACGACGCCTTGTTCTTCGCTTCGGCCAACGCACGTTGCTTCTTGTCCTCCTCAGCGTGGGCTTCGGCGTCCTTTTTCATTTGTTCGATTTCGGACTCGGACAGTCCGCCCGACTGCTCGATCTTGACCTGTTGCTCCTTGCCAGTCCCTTTGTCCTTGGCTTTGACTTGCAAGATGCCGTTGGCGTCGATGTTAAACGACACCTCAATCTGCGGGACGCCCCGCGGCGCCGGCGGAATGCCGTCCAAGTTGAACTCGGCCAGCAGTCGGTTGTGTTGGGCGATCTCGCGCTCGCCTTGAAACACGCGGACCGTGACCGCCGACTGATTGTCGGCCGCCGTGGAGAACGTTTCGCTTTTCTCGGTGGGAATCGTCGCGTTCCGCTCGACCAATTTGGTCATGATGCCCCCCTCGGTTTCGATACCGAGCGACAGCGGTGTCACGTCAAGCAGCAACACGTCTTTGACGTCGCCGGCCAACACGCCCCCCTGAATGGCGGCGCCCTCCGCCACGACCTCGTCCGGATTGACTCCCTTGTGCGGTTCTTTGTTAAACATCGATCGGACCAGTTCCTGGACCTTAGGCACCCGCGTCGAACCGCCCACCAGGACCACTTCGTGAATGTCGCTCGGTTTGAGCCCCGCATCTTTCATGGCCTGTTCGACCGGTTTGCGGCAGCGCTCCACCAGGGGATCGATGATCTTCTCAAATTCCGACCGCGTAATGTTCATTTGCAGGTGCTTTGCACCCGATGCATCGGCCGTGATGAACGGCAGGTTGATGTCGGTCGTTTGCGACGAGGACAATTCCTTCTTCGCCTTTTCGGCCGCCTCACGCAGCCGCTGTAGCGCCATCGGATCCTTGCGGAGATCGATCCCTTGCTCTTGCTGAAAGCGGCCGGCGATGAGATTGATCAACTCTTCGTCAAAGTCGTCGCCGCCCAGATGCGTGTCGCCGCTGGTGCTGAGCACCTGCACGACCTGATCGGCGACCTCGAGGATCGATACGTCAAAGGTTCCGCCGCCGAGGTCGAACACGACAATCCGCTCTTCGTTTTTCTTGTCCAAACCGTACGCCAACGCGGCCGCGGTCGGTTCGTTGATGATTCGCGCGACTTCTAACCCGGAGATTTGTCCGGCGTCCTTGGTCGCCTGTCGTTGGGCATCGTTGAAATAGGCGGGAACGGTGATCACCGCCTTTTTGACTTTGTGCCCCAGATAACTCTCGGCGGCTTCCTTCAATTTTTGCAAAACCCGCGCCGAGATTTCCGGCGGCGTATATTCCTTCCCACCGACTTCGACCTTGACGTAGTCGCTGTCGCCGCCGACGACCTTGTACGGCACGATCTTTTCTTCGGCTTCCACTTCGCCGTGCCGCCGCCCCATGAACCGCTTGATCGAATAGATCGTGTTGGTGGGGTTGGTCACCGCCTGGCGCTTGGCAGGCTCGCCGACCAGGACCTCCCCCTTATCGGTAAAGGCGACCACGCTCGGCGTGAGCCGGTTGCCTTCCAGGTTCGCAATCACTTTGGCTTCGCCCCCCTCCATCACCGCGACGACGGAGTTGGTCGTCCCCAAGTCGATGCCAATGATTTTTTCGCCTTCAACCGCCATTTCCCACTCCTTGTGCTACTTGCCACAGTTTAGTGTTTCGATCCCGCGCGAATCCCCAACCGATGGAGCGTTCGCCGCGCGTGCAGCCCTCAACAGCTGCGTCGGGTGTTTCGTGTATTTGATTTTTTGGTATGCGACGCATAACTCGCCGCACGTGCCATAACCCAGCCCTCTGGCCGTTTGGGCTCACTGGCTGGGTTGTCGTTCCACAATTTGCCTGCAACGAACTCGGTCGGCAAACGAACGACGGTTAACGAAATAGCAAAGTGTGCGCCAAGCCGCCCGATGTTTCGCAGAATGTCGTAACCTGTTTAATGGAAATTTGTTACGAATCGACAACCTGCTTCGCAATGGATTGTTTTGACTGGATGGCTGCCAAATTGGCATCGTACTTGAGTGGGCAGCGGCGGGGCAGAGACTGCCAATTTGACACACAGCCAGCGGTACTGCTGCGGAGGTCAACGAGATTGCCCGAAGTCTCATTTCTCGCAGGGGAACTTGCTTAAGTAATTACTAAATAAAAACTTATGTCGATCCATCTCTCGCGGGTTGATCACCGTCATTCGAGATCTTCCTTGGTGCTTTCGGTGGTTTAGATAATATTTGCCACAGCACGCCACGCAGTAAACGACGCGGGTGTCTCCCGCAACTTGACACTTGACTCATCGAAAAGTACAACAGCGACGTGCGACGTTTTCGGTAAAAAACGAGTAAAAAACCCTTACGATTGTTTTCTCCGTACGCACTGACGAGACGTCCGGGAAACGCCCAACCGCCTGCGACGGCGCGATTTTCCCGCCAATCTGACGGCTCTGGTCAGCTGCGACGAAGGTCCAGGACGCAACGATACTTACAATAACGACTTACGCTCGCGGTCTTTGCCGGCCGGCGGCACCGTCAATTTAGGGACTTACGACCCAGCCCGAAAGGCTCGCATGGCAAAAGCTAAAAGACCTGCGAAAAAACGCACCGCGACCAAGCGCTCCGTCGCTAAACGTCCGCCGGCGAAGAAAAAGGCCACGAAACGCAAGAAACCTGCCGTAGCGCCCGCACGCCGCAAGACCGCCGCTGCCAAGGGGGGCGGAGGGTCCCACGATCAACAGCTTAAAAAACTGGATAAGGAAATCCTCAAGCTCATCAACAAACGGGCGGAACTGACCGTCAAATCGCTCAACAAGTTGCCCAATCCGCAACAGGCCACATTCAATCCGGCCATCGACGACGAGATGTGGCAGGCCATCCAAAGCGCACACAAAGGTCCGCTGCCGATCCAGGCCGTTCGCAGCGTATTTCGGGAGATCATCAACGGCGGCAAGAATTTAGTCAAGACTCAACGCATCGCGTATTTGGGACCGGCGTATAGTTTCACGCACATCGCCGCCATCGAGCGATTCGGCAAGACGGCCGATTTCATCCCGGTGAACAGCATTGCCACCGTGTTTGAGGAAGTGAATCGCGGGCTGGCTGATTTCGGTATTGTGCCAATCGAAAACAGCACCGACGGCCGCGTGGTTGACACGTTGGACATGTTTACCCGCTTGCCGCTGAAGATTTGTGCCGAAATTCAAATCAGCATCCACCACCACCTTTTGGCACGGTGCCCCCGCGGTGAAATCTCAGAAATCTACAGCAAGCCGCAGGCGCTGTCGCAATGCCGCGACTGGCTAAGCCGCAATATGCCGCAAGCCCGGCTGATCGAAGTCACCAGCACGTCGACCGCGGCTCAATTGGCGCGGGACAAACCCGGTGTGGGGGCGATCGCCAGTTGGCAGGCATCGACCGAATATGATCTGCAGGTGGTGGCCGAGGACATCCAAGACAACAAGAACAACGTCACCCGCTTCGCGGTCATCGGAGATCACGTCAATAAGGCGTCAGGTGACGATAAAACCGCGATTTTGCTGCAGATTTCCCACAAACCCGGCTCGTTGGCCGACGCGTTGGCGATCTTCAAACGGAACAAGATCAATCTCACTTGGATTGAATCGTTTCCCCTCAAAGGACCGGAGGTCGGTTATCTGTTTTTCCTGGATTTCGAAGGACACGCCAAGGAATCCCGGGTCAAACGCGCCTTGTCCGACCTCGAGCAACGCGCGGTCCGAATTGAAGTCCTGGGATCGTATCCCCGCAGCCCGTCGATCGAATAGTCCGCCGAGTCCGGCCACAATGGCCGTCGCCGGTT
Organism: uncultured Planctomycetaceae bacterium; assembly: GCA_937952455.1. Taxonomy (GTDB): domain Bacteria; phylum Planctomycetota; class Planctomycetia; order Planctomycetales; family Planctomycetaceae; genus Symmachiella. The sequence goes on along the minus strand of CALFYU010000453.1, from coordinate 10,439 downwards.
TTCGATCGCCACAGCCAATCGGAAGGGGCGGTACGGTATAGGTCGCGATCGCCTTTGAGTGAATTACCCCAAGGCCGCCGGTGGGACGCACGCCGCGGTTTGGCCCAGCTATGACGGCCGGCTTGACGGATTAGGATCGGGTCACGAAAATCGCGACGGTTCGCTTTCGGAGAGTGTCCTGCCGCGGCCATGTTCGTCCCGGGGCCGACACGCTCGATTTGCCGCGCCGCTCGAATCGCCGGTCAGAGTTCCTGGTTCAGTGGCCTGTCGCTCGTTGCGCCTTGCCGATATTCCTGGCCCCCAAATGATTGAATAGTTTCCCGATTTCAACCACGAGTGTTTTTGACAAACGAATAAGGACACGGTGCTATGAGGCGGTTGTTTGTTGCCGGTAACTGGAAGATGAATTTGGTCGGCGACACGGCGCGGAAACTCGCCGACGGCGTAGCGGCAGCCGTCCCGGCGGGCGAGACAGTGATCGATGCCCTTGTTTGTCCGGCCTACCCGTATTTGGCGACGGTGGGCGAGGCCGTTTCTGGCAGCGGAGTCCAACTCGGAGCGCAAGACGTCTATCACGAGGCTCCGGGGGCGTTTACAGGCGAGGTTTCGACGGAAATGCTCGTCGATCTCGGCTGCCAATGGGTGATTTTGGGGCATAGCGAACGCCGGCATCTCATTGGCGAAACGGATGAATTGATCAACAAGAAAGTCGCCGCCGCACTCAAGGCGGGGCTGAAGGTAATGCTCTGCGTCGGCGAATTGTTGAGCGACCGCGAGGCAAACCAGACTGAGGCGATCCTGGACGGGCAACTCGAGGGGTCGCTGCAAGGGGTCTCCGAAGAGGATTTGGCCCGCGTGGCGGTGGCCTACGAACCGGTCTGGGCGATCGGCACGGGCGTGACGGCCACCAAAGAACAGGCGGAATCCGCCCATGCCCATGTTCGCAAATGGCTGGCAGGTCGCTACAATTCAAAGGTCGCCGAGGGGACACGCATTCTCTACGGCGGCAGCGTCAAACCGGACAACGCCGCCGAGTTGATGTCACAGTCCAATATCGACGGCGTGCTGGTCGGGGGGGCGAGTCTAAAAACGGAGTTGTTCGTCCCCATCATCGAGGCGGCGCGTCAGGTTTCGGCGTCGTAAACGTGTTGCGCGTTATTCGGCGTCCGCGGCCAGTTGGTTGGCGAGGCACGTCTCATTTTGTCGGCGTCATTTCGCCGCAACGTTGAAAGGAAGTCATGTCTACTTTCATTTTGATTTTGCTGACCCTCACGGGGCTGTTTATGATGTTCATCATCCTGCTGCAACGCGGCCGCGGCGGTGGGTTGGCGGGCGCCTTGGGGGGCGCGGGGGGCCAAAGCGCCTTCGGCACTAAAGCGGGAGACGTCTTCACGCGGATCACGATCGGCGTGGCCGTATTTTGGGTGATCTTGGCCTGCGTTTCGATATTTGTCGTCACGCCGGACGACCTTTACACATTGAGTCCCGCTGCGACCCAAACCGAGATTTCCCCCGATGAGACTCAAGATGCGGACCAGCCGGCCGACGCAAGTGTTGAAGCCGGTGCTGAAGGGGGCAAGCTTGACGTGGGGTCGCTCGAAGAATCCACCAAGCCCGCGACGGACGCACCGGCAGAGAAATCCGAGCCGCCGGCTGAGAAGAAATGACTTGCTCGAAACCGGCGCCCCGCGACAGCGCCGTGTCAGGCGACAGATCATTGGCATGAGCAACAAGGCGAGACCGACGTGCTGTTGAGTATGACCGGGTTTGGCGAAGCGCGGCACCAAGACGACCGCTTAAGCGTCTCCGTTGAAGTCCGCACCGTCAATAATCGCTACCTCAAGTTGTCGATCAAATGTTCGGATGTTTACGCGGCCTTAGAGGGGGAAATCGAAAAAATTGCGCGGGAATATATCTCTCGCGGTACGGTGATGGTGGCGGTCCGCGTCGAACGCATGGCGACCGCGGCGGACGTGCGATTGAACGAAGTGGCCATCTTGGCCCTCAGCGACCAGCTGCAAGGCCTGGCGGCAAAGATGGGCGACATCAAGGTCGGACCGCTGACCGACTTACTAGCGCTGCCCAATGCCGTGATCGACGACAGCAAACGGAATGTCGACATCGACGCTGACTGGAAAATTATTCAGGACCGCCTCCATGCGGCGCTTAAGAACCTGCAGCGGTTCCGCGAAGATGAAGGCCGGTCGATGCGGGAGGATCTGTTGCTGCAAACGCGGATTATCTCCGAACAGTTGCAACTGACGCGGGAGCGCGCCCCGCTGGTGGTCAGCGAATATCGGGAAAAGATGCTCGACCGCGTGCGGAAGACCTTGGCGGAAACGGACGCCAAGATTGACGAGTCCGACCTGATCCGTGACGTGAGTATCTTTTCCGACCGGGCGGATATCAACGAAGAAATCGCCCGGTTGGAATGCCACCTGGATCAGTTCGAAACGTTTTTAAACGAAAAGGGATCGTCCGGACGGAAGCTGGAGTTTCTCAGCCAGGAGATGTTTCGCGAAGTGAATTCTATAGTTTCGAATGCGAATGATGTGCAAATCGCCCATTGCGTGGTGGAAATGAAGGCGGCCATCGAAAAAACTCGCGAAATGTTGCAGAATATTGAATAGACGTCCCCGGCCGGCATAATGGCTCTCTGCCGCGACCGAAATTTGTGACCACAGTCTCCCCCTGATACTTACTTTGTCGAATTCCATTTCCATCGTGACCGCTCCGGAAACCCGTCCGTTTGTCGACATTCGCGTTTTGGTGCTTTCCGGCCCTAGCGGCAGCGGAAAGTCGACGATTGTCGATCGCCTGGTCGCCGAAGCGCCGGTCAAGTTGGTCAAAGTGGTCTCGGCCACAACGCGGCCGCCCCGCTTAGGGGAAGTCGACGGGCGGGACTATTACTTCTTGTCGCCGGATGAGTTTCAACAAAAACGAGTTGCGGACGAGTTTATCGAATGTGAAGAGGTCCACGGCAACGGAAACTGGTACGGCACGCTCCGCAGCGAATTGGAGCGGGCGCAGCATGCGGGCGCCTGGGCACTGTTGGAAATCGACGTCAAGGGGGCATTGTCCATTATTCGGGAGTATCCCGAAGCGGTTTCGATCTTTTTGCGGACTTCTTCGGAGGCGGAATACGAACAACGGCTCCGTAACCGTGGAACCGAGTCCGAAGAATCCATTCAGCGGCGGTTGGAGACCGCCCGACGGGAATTACAACAGGCGACACATTACAAGCACATTGTGGTCAACGACGACCTGGACCGTGCGGTCGCGGAGATCTGTCACATACTTGCACAGGCGGAGGGTTAACACATTGTACGAAGAATTGATGGAAGAAAAGATTGTGAACAAGGTCGGAGGCCGGTTTAAGCTGTCGACCTTGATCCAAAAGCGGATGGTGGCTCTCAATCGGGGATCGCGACCGCTGGTGGAACTGCAAACCAAGGACGCCATGGAGATCGTGATCCGCGAGATCATGGAAGACAAGATTTATCTCGACAACACGGGTAATCTGGCGATCGCCGCTGACGAAGGTCCCGACGCAGACGGCGACGATGCCGGGCCCACACTGGACGATCTTTGATCGGCCAACGGTCAACAGGTTGTGTGCGGGTCTCCCGACCCGGCACAGAACGAAAAAATCGAAATTCGAAGCACGAAATCCGAAACAAATTCTAATACGAAAATCCAAATGCTCGAAACATTTTGAATGCTGGAACATATGGATTTGTTTCGGGTTTCGACATTCGTATTTCGGAATTTCGCGCAGTTGCACGCGAAGCTCGCGCGATGTCGGACGTTGAGTGACTGATGAAAAACCGCGAAGTGCTATTGGGCGTGACCGGCGGCATCGCCGCTTTTAAGGCGGCCGAGCTTTGCAGCCGGCTCGTCCAGGCCGGCGCGGGCGTTTCGGTGGTGATGACCGCCGCAGCGGAACAGTTCATCGGTCCCACGACCTTTGAGGCACTCACCGGCCGGCCGGTGCATCGGTACTTGTTCACTCCGCAGGAGCATTATCTCGGCGAGCACATCGGCCTGGTCCGCCGCGCGGAGCTATTGGTCGTTGCGCCGGCGTCGGCGAACTGCCTGGCGAAGTTCGCCCATGGCCTGGCGGATGACCTTCTCTCAACTGTCGCCCTGACGCACACCGGTCCGATCTTGCTGGCCCCGGCCATGAATAGCGACATGTGGCAAAAGCCGTCGGTGCAGCGGAACGTCGCCCAGCTGCGCGAAGACGGCGCGCTGTTCGTCGACCCCGGCGACGGCTGGCTAAGCTGCGGCCAAGTCGGCCCCGGCCGGATGGCGGAAGCGGCGGAGATTTTTGACCGGGTGGGGGAGTTGTTGAACGGGGGGAGCTAGTTGTTCCCAATCAAAGCGACCACGACAGCCAAGTCTCGAACAGCTTTTTGACCAGCGGGGTCAGCCGTGTGCGGTTGTAGGCGTCGGCGAGGCGCTTGATGGCCTCCGCTTGGGTGGGGTAGGGGTGAATCGTTTTGGCGATTTTTCCCAGGCCGACGTTGCCGGTCATGGCGGTAGTGATTTGGGAAATCATCTCTCCGGCATGAGCGGCGACGATGGTGGCGCCGAGGATCTTGTCTGTGCCGCGGCGGACGTGGACTTTGACGAAACCGTCGGTTTGGCCGTCGACGATCGCGCGGTCGACGCCGGTTAGCACCTGCGTGAACGTGTCGACTTCGAGACCGCGATCGCGGGCTTGGCGTTCGGAGAGCCCGACGTGCGCGACTTCGGGGTCGGTGTATGTGCACCACGGAATCGACAGTGCCGAGGTCTTGGCCCGGCCTTTGAATAGGGCATTTTGAATTACGATGCGGGCCAGCGCGTCGGCGGTGTGCGTGAATTTGTAGGGGAAACAGATGTCGCCGGCGGCGAAGATGTGGTGGTTTGTCGTACGTAGACGATCGTCGACGGTGACGCCCGATTTTTCGTCGTACTCAACTCCCGCTTTGTCCAGGCCGAGCCCTTCGACGTTCGGCCGGCGGCCGGCGGCGATCAGGATGGCATCACAATCGATCCGCTGTTGCTGTCCGCCACAGGTGATGGCGATCATCTTTCCTAGGTCCCCCTGGCCAACGGCATCGATGCGGCAGTTGACGTGCAGCTTGACGCCGTCAGCGACCATTGCACGCTCGACGATTGCGGCAGCATCGGGGTCTTCGCGGCTTAAGACTTTCGAAGCCGACTCCAAGAGTGTCACCTGAGCTCCGAAGCGCGCGAAGGCCTGTGCCATTTCGCAGCCGATCGGTCCGCCGCCGATCACGGCCAGCCGCTGTGGGAGTTCCGTCAACGTGAACAGCGTTTCGTTCGTGAGATAATCCACCTGATCCAGTCCCGCGATCGGGGGCGCGGCAGCGCGGGCGCCGGTGGTGATCACCGCTTTTTTGAAACGAAGCGATTGCCCGTCCACTTCAATCAAATTTGGGCTGGTGAATGTCCCGTGCCCCAGGAATACGTCGACTCCCTGGTCGCGAAAGCGGGCGGCTGAGTCGTGCGGACTGATGTCGGCCCGCAGCCGCCGCATGCGCTGCATCACGGCGGCGAAGTCAACGGTGACGTCGCCGGCGACATTCACACCGAACTCCGCAGCCAGCCGCGCCATGGCGGCGACACGCGATGAGGCGATCAAGGCTTTGGAAGGGACGCAGCCCACGTTGAGGCAATCGCCCCCCATCAGCTGCCGCTCAACCAAGGCGACTTTAGCCCCCAGACCGGCGGCGCCGATCGCTGACACCAACCCGGCGGTCCCGGCACCGACGACTACCAGGTGATATTTCGACTGCGGCTGCGGATTGACCCAATCGGGCGGATGCACGTTGGCCACCAAACGGCGGTTGTGTTCATCGGTCGGGAGAACTTCGATCGCATCAGCCACGGGGCGGGTCTCCCTCAGGGTGAGGTTTGGCGGGAACGTCGGAGGGCAAGGCGTCCTTAAGCGCCTTCTGCGCGACGCGGGTGATGTAAACGGTCGCCAGCACGGTCATGATTAGTCCGAATCCGTAGAGGACCTTTTGGCCCATGCCGCCGTCGACTTTTCCAGCGGACAATTCAGCCAGACTGTTCAGCGCGGAACCGATGTAGACATACATTGCCGTGCCGGGCAACATGCCGATCCAGGAGGCGAGTAGGTAGTCGCGGAATGAGACCCGCGTGAGGCCAAAGGAATAGTTCAAAAGATTAAAAGGAAACACGGGGGAGAGCCGAGTGAGCAGCACAATCTTGAAGCCTTGTTCGCCGACGGCGGCGTCGATGCGTCGAAATCTCTCGTTTTGTGACACCTTGGCGGCAATCACGTCGCGCAAGAGCGTCCGTCCCAGGCCGAACGCGGCGGCGGCGCCGAGCGTGCTGCCGACGGAAATTGTGACGATGCCGATCGGCAGTCCCCACAAGAAGCCGGCCCCCAGCGTGAGGATCGAGCCTGGCACACAGACCACGGTGCCCGCCACCTAGACGGCTGCCAACACCACCGGCCCCCAGGCTCCTAAATCCCGGACCGCTTCCACGAATTGCAGCAGATAGTCCTTGATGGGCAGGAGTGTAATCGCCGCGATCGCGGCCACGGCGAGGAAAACGGCAACGCCGATACGGATCGCGGGGGATTTCATTGGGCAGGCTGTTCCTCGTGTAAGAATGGGCCGCGACGATGGACCGAATCGCCCGCTGACTCATGGAACGACACCGACGACCGCGTGCCACCCAGACGTTACTGCGTCTCTCTTTCCAATTCGACGTCATAGACTTGCATGATTTGGTCCAGCTTGGTCACTTCCAGGACTTCACGGACGTCGTCGCTCGGATTGCAGAGGTGGACTTCGACGTTCAACTGCCGCAACGAGGCCAACAACCCCAGCAGCCCGCTGGGAACCAGCCTGACACCGGTCAAGTCGAAAGCCAGTTTTTCCGAGTTGTGCTGTTTGACCAGGGCGATGATCTCGCTACGACAGGCGCCGATATCCACCTGGTCAAGAATCTCGCGACCGCCGAATCCCAACACCGTCATCGGTCCAGTGCGGTAGATCTCTAAAACTTGCCCGCGTTCATCCGCCATCTGGTTGTCCTCCTCGATGTCCGTTCCAGTACCCGCCGGCGGCGAATCGCGGAATGCAGGACAGGATTGCGATGCCGCCACGGCCCGCATACTATAAATGAAAATTGTCGCCCATCAAACGCGCATGGACCGCCGCGGGATCATCAGTTTCGCGCACGTTAGAATTATGGCCGCGACGTGCCGACTGCGGCAACGGCAATCGCACAAGTTTTGCCCATTCGCCAATCGAATCACTCGTTGGATTATTATGCCGCTGGCCTCCGCCAAATCGTCGCAACTGCCGGCCGATACTCAATCCGCCGTGGGACGAATCCATGGCGGTGATTGGTTCTGGATCGCACTGGCCGTTGCCGTCCCGGTCGCGGGATGGCTGTTGCAGGTGGTCGGAACTGAACAGGTGTCGGTCCTAGGCCATTCGCAGCTTCGATTGCCGGCAATGTGCTATTCCCGGTCCTGGTTCGGGATCGATTGCCCGGCCTGCGGATTGACGCGGAGTGTGATCTTTTTTGTTCACGGCCAGTTCGCGCAGTCGTGGGCGGCACATCGATTGGGCTGGCTGGTATTGCTGGTGATCGTCGCCCAAGTTCCCTATCGTTTGCTGGTCCCCTGGAAACAGCGAGTCACTCAGCCGCGCTGGAGCCGCTACGAAGCACTCGTGTGGGCCGGTTTGGGCATCCTGCTGATTCTGAATCGCATCTGGATCGCCTTTGCGTAGCAGCGCGCGACCACCTTTCCCTGGCATGACACATCAGTGAGACACCGCAAAATGCGTGCTGTCGTGTTCGATGAAAATGGCTTGTCGTTTCGCGACGATCTGCCGACGCCGGTTTGCGGTGAAAACGAGGTGTTAGTCCGCGTATTGCTTGCGGGGATCTGTGAAACCGACCTGCAGCTCGTTCAAGGTTACATGGGATTCCGCGGAATCTTGGGACACGAATTCGTGGGAATCGCCGAAACGGGACGCTGGGCGGGACAGCGGGTTGTCGGCGAGATCAATTGTTCGTGCGGGGCGTGTGAACTGTGTCGCCGCGGACTAAGGACGCATTGCCCCTATCGCACCGTGTTGGGCATCTTAAATCACGACGGCGCCTTCGCCGATTATATTGCAGTCCCGGAGGTGAATCTCCACCCAGTGCCCGAGGACGTCTCCACAAAAGTGGCCGTGATGACCGAACCGTTGGCGGCGGCGTTTCAGATTCCGGCGCAGATCGACCTTGCCCCCGACCAGCAAGTCATCGTCCTCGGCGACGGCCGGTTGGGAAACCTCTGCGCGCAGGTGATCCGCCAATCGGGCGCGGCGGTGACAGTCGTCGGAAAACATCGCCGCAAATTGGACCGGCTGGCTGCACTGGGGATATCAACGCATTTGTTGGAGCAAGCGGCGCCCCAGCGCGCGGCCGATGTGGTCGTTGACTGTACCGGTTCGCCCACGGGCCTACCGACGGCGTACCAATTCGTCAAACCGCGGGGCACGATCGTCCTGAAAACCACAGTGGCGGGCACTCCGGAAACGGCGTTGGCGCCGGTGGTGATCGATGAAATTACCGTGATCGGTTCACGCTGCGGGCCGTTTGACCGCGCGCTGGACGCCTTGAAGCGGTGCTCCGTCGACGTTCTTCCGCTGATCGAGCGGACGATGCCCTTGGAAGCTGCGATCGAGGCGCTCGAATTGGCCCGCACAACGGACGTTTTGAAAATCTTGCTTAAGGTCGGCGACGAGTAATCTCCCAGCGCGGCCGAGCCTCAACCAAATTGACGTGGTTTTTTAGCCACAGATTAAACACGGATAAAACACGGATTCTTTAGGCATTAAAATGCTAAGTCCCAAACCGACGGCTTGCCGTCGCGCACGGCGATCCTTGTCGTGCAAAGTGATCCAACGCAATTCTGCGTAGTACTCCAAATGTGCCGCCCTGAGTTTTTAGGGCGATCGCAATTGTTAACCCTGAAAGGGCAACACGAGGTTCGGTTTTCAATTTGCCCTTCATCAAATCCCATTGGAGGACGCAACAAAAACACCCGCATCTCCCCGGCACTCGCGGTTCGTCCTCGCTTGCCGCGCCGCCGGGGGTTTTGGCGACGACAGGGACGCGGAAAGACGCTACTATGTCAACATGCCGCGCACTCGACACAGACCATCTCATGAGAAAAAGGAGACTCCATCATGTCAGAAAGTCCCGTCGGCCCCGCTACCCCCGCGTCGCTCGTAGGCATTCAGGAACTCCGCCATCACTGGGGCTGGTTTTTGGCGCTGGGCATCTTGATGATCATCGCCGGCATGGTCGCCATCGGCTCGGCGGCGGTTTGGACGACCACCGTCGTAATCGTACTATTCGGCTGGTTGTTGCTGTTTAGCGGAATTCTTCAGGCGGCCAACTTCTTTTGGCGGAAGCAATGGAAGGGTTTCTTTATCGACTTGGTCTGCGCACTGTTGTACATCCTGATGGGGATCGTGTTCATCAAGAATCCCCTGGAAAGCGCCATCTCATTGACCATGTTGATCGCCATCCTGCTGATCGTGGGCGGCATTTTTCGCATCGTAATCTGCCTGATGTCGCAGATCGAACACAAGTTCTGGCTGCTGCTGCACGGTGTCGTGACGGTGATCCTGGGGGGCATGATTCTGGCGGAATGGCCCCAATCGGGATTGTGGGTGATCGGTTTGTTCGTGGGGATCGACATGTTGTTCGGCGGCTGGACGCTGGTCATGTTGGCTCTCGCGGCGAAGAACCTCCCCTCCGGCACGGCAGGCCCACAACCGGCCTGATCGATGGGATTGGCCACAAATTCGCACGGGCAAGCACGGATTTTCGCGTTCGAAAAGGCAAAGTCCCAAACCGACGGCTTGCCGTCGTGCACGGCGCTGCTTGCCGATCGACTTGCCGTACTTCGAAGAGCCAGTTTCTGGTGCAATTCCGACGAACACGGTAAACTTGAAATGACACCCAGATTCCGGCAAAGGTCCGACTTGAGCGCTTCAAGCCAGGCCTGCGAATCGCCGACAACGAACCAACGAACAATCGCTGAGAGGACTCCATGACCGCCAAATCCTGCCGTGCATTGCTGTTTTTGCTGGTGAGTATTGCCCTGTGGGGCGGAAACCCCGTCCGCGGCGACGATGCGGAACCGGGCTTTAAGAGCATTTTCAACGGCAAGGATCTGTCCGGCTGGGACGGCGACCCCAAATTCTGGTCGGTTCAAGACGGTGCGATCACGGGCCAAACGACCGAGGAGAATCCGACCAAGGGGAACACGTTTCTCATCTGGCGCGACGGTAAAGTCGATGATTTTGAACTGCGGCTGCAATTCAAGATTGTTGGCGGCAACTCCGGCATCCAATATCGCAGCCGCGAAGTGGAGAAATGGG
>CALFYU010000452.1 GCA_937952455.1 uncultured Planctomycetaceae bacterium | reverse complement strand
CAAAGCTATCCAATCGCCGCATTCACGTTCGCCGACCCGGCATGAAACGCCGACGCAAACGTCACTCGCAGCGTCGAAGCGCTCGCCGCCTTGTACTCCGCCGCCCGCGCGATCGCCAACGTCCCCGAGGCCACCGCTTCCAACTGCTGATCCATCAGCGCCGACGACAACTCATCCGGCCCCAAGGCATCCCCCACTTCATACGTCCCTGCCGCCACGTCGAACTCATAAATCGCCGACGGACTCATATCGACCGAAACGTCATCCGTATCACCGTCGGCCGACTGATGATGCGTCACGCCGATAAACGAAGCCGCAAACGCCGACTGCGTCGTCGCCAAATCGCTCGTCCAAGAAAAACTGCTGGCCGGCTTCACGTCGTCGCTGTCCAAATACACCAGGTCCCCGGCCTCCAACACCGTCCCGCTATCCACCCGCAGCTTATGCAACTGCACCTCGCCGCTACGAAACCGCAACTGATTCCCCATATTCGCTCCCCCCGGGAAAAAGGCCGTAGGCTCTAGACCTTAGGCCGTAGAAAAAACAAACTGTTGTGCGCAGGCCTTCTCCGCTATGTTGTGCGCGGGTCTCCTGACCCCGCACACCCCCAGACCGCAAGTCTCCCACATCAGGCGTGAGGCGTGAGGCAACAGGCTTGAGGAAGAAGACCGTAGGGTTGGCATACCCAACCTTACTGGCCACTGCCCACCGACCACTGGCCACTCCTTTCTGCCTACTGCCCTCTGCCTACTGCCTACTCTTAAGCAGCCGCACCAACGCCTCATCCTCCGCCGTCGCCCCACCCTCATCCGCTCGCGAAAAACTCGTCGGCGGCCGCGATTTCAATCGCTCGTACAACTCCACGCGATCCTGCAGCAAGACCTCCCGTTCCTCATCGTCGCCGGCATCCAGCAATTGCCCGCGAAATGTCTCGGTGATCGCCTCCTCCGGCAACACCGACTCCGCTAACAAACAGCGAACCGCTTCCACCCGCGCGGCCATCTCCCGCTCCGCTGTCAGTTCCGAGACCTCGACCAGCAGCGATTGCCTTTCCTCTTCCACCACCCGCAACTGTTCCGTCAACGCTTCCACGCTGGGTGTTCCGTCCTTCCCCGACGCAAAGTCCGCAGCCCGACCAAATTCCTGCCACGACTCGACGCTCAAATCGAGATCACCCACCGGCTCCCATTCGTTCGCCAGCCAGACGCGACCGTCTCGCACGCGCCAACCGATGCGATACTGCTCGCAGCCCGCCGCCTCGCCCAATCGCACGATAAGACTCCTCGGAAAGAGCGCCACCCGTTCGCAAACCGCGTCCGCATCGCCCGTGATATTTCGCACACGGCCCGGCAGTTGCGCATCGATCTGCCGCAGCATCGATTCCAGCGAACCAAACAGCGGCGGCGCGGCTGTCAAATCGCCCGCCTGCTCCGACAGCGACGACGTCGTCGCCGGAAACATCACCGCATCCACGCTCACCACTTCGTGAATCTCTTCCACCAGCGTCCGCTCCCGGTTCTGCGTCACGAGCACCACGTGGCTCATCCCCACCGATCCGCGACCGCTCTCGGCCAAAGCCAAAAAGGTACGCCCGGCCTCCGTGCCAAGCGTCTGAATGTCCCCCCGAATCCGCCCGTCCGCATACCGCGGATTGACAATATGCCCCGCCAAGTCCCGCGTGCTCCGTTCCTGCGGCTTCGACAAATCCCGCCCGTGATCCAGGAAAACCGGCTTGTCCGCATACAACACCGCCGCCCGTCGCAGTGACTCTTCCGTGTAGCGGTAACCGTTCTTCGATTCAGGCCCCGCCAAGGCCACGTTGCGGACCAGCCCCGTTTCCGCGTCGATCGCGACCTCAGCAGCACGCCAGTCCCCGATCCGTTCCACCACCCGCACCGGCACCATCGTCGCGCTCTCCGTCGCCATCACCCCTCACGCCCCCTGCTAAGACCCAGTTTCAAAACCCGGTTGTGCTTGTGAGAAAACCTGTCATGAAAGCGTCTGCGTGACGCATCAGAGGGTTTTGAAACGACTCGAAAAAACCACGGACAACCAACGTCTCTCAACCTACGTCGACATGGTTGCGCAGAAATCCCACAATGAAGCATAGCAGCGAAAAAAAGCCCATCAGCCCCCGGCTCCGCCGGGGGGTCAGCGCAAGCAAACGGGCTCAAGACCCACCAACAAACCCCCCCTCTCCCTCTGGGAGAGGGGCCGGGGGTGAGGGCCACACGACGCCGGACCCTGTCGTGCGCGCATCTCCCGCCACAAGCCGCGCGAGAGTTTCCCCCCGCATGTTCTGCGCGGTTCTCCCCCCGCATGTTGTGCGCGGGTCTCCCGACCCCGCACATGCCCCGACCGCAGGTCTCCCAAATTAGACGTGAGGCTTGAGGACTAAGACTTTAGGCCATAGTCCGCAGACCTTAGCGTTGGCACGCCCCAGCTGTCCGGCCGTGCAATAAACAAGCGGATCACTGCGACGCACGCTTACGCAGCCGTTCCTGCAGTAGCAGATGAAACGTCGTGTAGCGTTTCAAATCCTCTTCGGAACTGAACTGGACATGTCGCATCGCGCCGTGCCCCAAATAGCTTCGCGTCGCGGGAGTCAGAATCGCGCGGGGCGCGCGCGCCGCAATCTCCTCAACGAACAGGTGAAAGTTCGTGGCCGCCGACATGGTCATGCGGCTCCCCAACTCGCTGAAGTTCATGTGCGATTTCTCGAGGCGAAATCCCTTGCGGCAATGCTCACACAACACCCACAACACCATTGTTGACGCGCCGTCCAACTCATCGGGAGCGATATACCGCCGCCGCGCCGCCGTCATCACGACGTCGTTGTCGAAGAAATAATGCCGTGTGAAATCACCGGGAATCTGCCCGACGCTGAGCATCTCCACCTCGTTCCAGGGGACGACCATTTCTTGCTGGCCCCCCACACTGAGCAAGGCCAACCCCTCATCTAACAACCGGATATTGTGCACCTGTTTGCTGTGAACAAAATCGGGGATATCGTCGTGGGAAATCACCTCGGCCGTGATGTTCAATTCCTGAATCGCCGCCGCCAGATTTTCCGCTTCGTCGCGCCGCAGGCGTTCCGGCAAGATCCCCGGCGTGGCGTGCACCAGAATCATGGCATCCGTGGGATGCATGGATAGCCGCTCAACGAGCAAATCGCGAAATCGATGCGGATCATCGGCCGTGTCGAACACCACGACACGACAATCATCCTCGGCACTGGGGCGATTCGGGGTATCGGATTCGGTCGCCATCGGTTTGCCTCGTTCACGAATACGTCTGGGAACCTCCTCGATTCTATCCCCGGGCAAGAGTGATTACAAACCGCGAATCCTGTGCCACCCGAGTCGGCAGGGTGCCACTGGCGGCTTGTCCGCCAGCGCGGTAAAGAAACGAGCTTCCCATGCGATCAAACGTCATACGACCAGCGCACTGCTGGACAGACCAGCAGTGGCCACCAAACTTTGGACAAGCCGATCGAAAACCTAGCGTTGTCGTACTAGGCGATCCGCTGCGCCGGAACGTCGTCCCCCTCGCGCGAACCGATGCTGCCGGCAATCTCCGCTTCGGAATCGGCCGCATCAACGTCCGGCTTTTCGATCCGCAGCCGTTCGGACATCGGCAGACTCTCCAAGTTCTGCAACCCGAAGATCTCCAGGAAGCGTCGGGTGGTCCCGTACAAAAACGGCCGGCCGAGCGTCTCTTCGTTGCCGGCAATGCGGACCAGGTTGCGGTCCATCAGCTGTTTGAGCATCTCGGTGCTCTGCACCCCCCGGATCGCTTCGATGGCAGCCCGCGTGACCGGCTGACGATAGGCGACAATCGCCAACGTTTCCATCGCCGACGTCGACAATTTCAACTCCGCCTGGCGATGATGCAGCTTACCCAACCAGAAAGCAAACTCCGGGCGGGTGAGCAATTGATATCCGGCGGCAACCCGCTCAATGCGAAACGCCGTTTCTGACGCGTCGTAAAAGTCATTGAGCCGTTTGATCAGCGTGCGGGCTTCCGTGGCATCGGCCAGCGTGGCGACATGCGCCAGCCGGCGGGCCGGCAGCGCATCGTGCGACACGAACAACGCCGCTTCCAGGCGAGCCATCTTCTCGTCGCGGACGAACTCCCCCGGTGCCAGTTCTGCCAGCGATTCGGTCGTCTCCGACGCGCCGCGAATGCGGAAATTCCAACAAAACCCGGCACCCGTCGCATGGGTTGCGGGGCCCGGCAGGCGCCGCGGGGAATTACTGTTGCGCACGCCAATCCTCAATTTGCCGCAAGGTGTGTCGCACCGCCCCCAACGGCTCGTCTCCCTCGCCAATGAACAACCGGCGAATGCTGGGGTTGTGCAAGTCGGTCACGCCGCACAGAAATCGAAACGCGCCGCCATCAGTGGTCGTTTCCAGCTTGAATTTGCGGATCCCCCATCTGCGGAGAATTTGTGTCGCTTCCTTCAGCGTGCGGGGATCGCGATATTCCGGCCCGCCGGCAGCGGGGGCTGTTTCGATTTCGCGATCAACCGGCACGGCGCGTGACGGCTCTTCGACGTAGGCGGTCGGCTCCTCCTCCTCGAATTCTTCAATTGGTGCGGCCGATGGTGATTCGCCGCCGAACGAGGGAGCGTCGCTGAGCTGACCGGACGCAGAGGCCAATGCATCGTTCTCCGGCCACCGAACGGGGCCACTGCCGGAACTTCGCCGTGCATCAATGGCTGCCTGAAGACGGCTCGGCCGCGGGTCTGCAGAACCTTGACGGTCAAGAGCCGCATCCAATTCATCATCAAAATGATTCGGCTGCACAGCCGTCGTCTCAGTGATCGCCGGCGCATCATCACCACCTGAGTCGCGCCGGTCATCGGCAAACTGCCACCCGTCCATCGCCGCCGAGGGGTATCGCCGCGGCCGGCGGTTTTCGACGCGGCGCCCCGGTTGCGACCGCGCTGCTTCTCGGGTGGTCGAATCGGCGACGATCGTAATCTCCGGTTCGCGGCGCTGACGCGACAGCGATGCGGGCGGATCATCGGCCCGCTCGGACGGCGCGTCGGTGAACAACTCATCCACCCCCATCTGCGGCGCCGCGTCGGCATCGTCGCCCAACACAACGATATCACCGCCAAGGTCCGGTTCTTCATGGGGAGCAGCCGCCTGCGTGGCGGCCAGCGTATGGTAATGATATCCACCCAGATACGCCAAAAATGCTACGGCGATCAACGGGAAGATCATCATGAAGGTCCGAAACGGACCGTGAGACGATGTGCGCATCGCTGAAACCTCCATGTCTCATGCGGCGGCCTGGGTCGAGGCGGCCAATGGGGCCTAAAATTTGCCCTGGGGGGACTCACGGGAGCCGCCGCCTCATCTCAATTTTGCGGCGGAACTCCCCTGGGGGCGACGAGTGGGCCGGTTGCATCCTGCGGCCGTCTCGTCACGGGCGGCGGATATTAACCGAAACCCCCAACCGCGACAATCTCGGTTATTGCCTTTTCGCAACGAATGGCCAACGGCCCACGTGTGAGGTGAGAAAATTGTGTCACCCCGTCAGGGCTGCTGCTTTGTCGAAGCCAAGAATTGGCGTGCCGCTGGTGCTGCCAGTGCTTCTTAAGTGATACCGGCATTTGCACATGCACCGGCAATGCCAGTGACCCCCAACCCGCAGCCGCTTACGCGCGCTGTTGATAGAGGCGCTCAAGATCGTTGACCGTGACGGTGATGATTCGCATGAAGCCGGTGTGCGTCCGCTCGTATTCGACCTGTTCGGCCAATTCAGGCGAACGGTGGATAGCGGTGGCAATCAGCGCCTTGTCCTCGTCGGACAGCTCTTTGGCGATATCGGGGGCCCAAAAAGTTTTGGTTTCCATTACCAACTGATCGCGACGGGGATCGTAGTTATTGAGGGCCATGGTCTTCGGTCGGTCGATTTCGATTTCAAGATGGTTTCACGGGAAACAAAACTCGCCACGATTCGCGGGCGAGATGCACAATTCTCCCCTTTTTCTCGTGAAATACAACTCTGCGGCGCCATTTCGCCAAAAATGCCCGCCGGTTGGCGATTGCCGGCCGGGAATTCGCTACACTGAAACGCGGCTGTTTGTTGAGGTTGACCTGTCTGACGCTCATGAGGAACGGTATCGGAATGCTGATCCGCAGTTGCCAATTCTTGGGGGCCGTTCTCTTGCTCGCGGCACTGCCGCTGATCGCCTCCGCGCAACCGGACGCCCCGGAAGAAAGCGACGAATTCTCCGGCGGCCTGGCACTTCCGTCGGTCGCCGCCGCGGAGATTGATAGCGCCCGTGCTGCGCTCGATGCCGGAGATGCCGAGCGCGCCGCTCAAATCCTGCAGCCGCTGTTGGACGAAGATCCGCAACTCCACGAGGCGCGTGGATTGCTGGGGATCGCCAAGCTCATGCAGGGGGACCTGACCGGCGGACGCGCCTTGATCGACGCCCTCCCCGACGTCCCCGCTTCATTCCCCGCCGTCGGCCGCACGGTCTCGGTCCTAGAAGAAACGGATATCGACCGCGCGTTAATCGTTCCCTATCGCGAACGAGCGATGAAGCTCGCCCGCCTGGCGGCCGATGAACAAGCCGACAATCCGGCCCCCTATTTGTTCATCGCCACCATGGCCTCGCGGCTCGATGATTGGCCCGAGATGCGGCGGGCAACGGAGGTGTTGATCGCGCGGTTTCCCGAGCAGGAGCAAGGACATTTCTTAGCAGCCCGAATCGCCGTCCACGATGAAGATTGGGACAAGTACGAATTGGAACTCCGCGAAGCAGAACGGTTGGGGATGCCGGCGGAAATTATCGCCGAGGCCCGCAGCGAGGCGGCCCGCACCCGCGCCGCAAAAGAGGGCCGGTCCATTCGATGGTCCATCATCGCCGCCAGTTTGCTCGCGGTCGTTCTGGCGGTTCTGTTCGTCCGCAGAATCGCCCGCCCATCACGTGGTCCATCCGATGGAAAGTCGAATTAATACGACAGCGCTAGGTTTTCAATTTGATCGTTCAAAGTTCGCGCAAACAGCTAGAAAAAGGCCTCGCGCAGAGCCGCAAAGACGCAGAGGGATTGTGCAGGAATCGAAACCGTTGAGTGCTGCCTTGTCGCGTTGCGGAGCATCAGATTTCTGGCGCTGTCATCATTTAATAATCGCGGGATAGGCATCTTTTTCTTTTTTCTTCTCCGCGTCTTTGCGTCTCTGCGCGAGTCTTTTTCGTCGCAAGATGCGCCATAGGCGGAGGAATGAAACCGGAATGCCGCTCGCCTACGAACTCGACGCGGGACGGTCGGCCAATGTGACATCGTGGGATTGTTCCACCGAACCGGTATCGGTCTGCGCCAGCCGATACATGTAGACGCTCCCCGCCAGCGAGAGCGCCACGCAAAGCGCGAACAGCCACGGCCCCAGCCCAAATTGCGTCAGCAGAAACCAACCGACAATCGGGGCAATCATTCCCCGCAAACCGGTCAGCCCCACGTGCCAACTGTTGTACAGCGAGACGTTCTCCGGCCGTGCGAAGTACAAACTGCCGGTCGACCAATTGATCGTCCCCCCGCCGTTGCTGATCGAGTGAAACAAGGCGCCCAGGTACATCGGCCAAATCTGCCGCGAGACGCCGCCGTAGCAATACATGCCGTAACCGATCGACTGCAGCAGATTGAACAGCGCCCGCCCGGACATCGGATCGATCTTGTCCAAATAGCGGCCCCAAAACGGCGACGAGGCCATGATCAAAATCGCCGGCATCACGGCCGAAATCACAAACACCTGGCGGTCGGTGGCGCCGACGTACTCCGAGTTCCGCAGTACCTCCGGAATAAACGCCATCCCCATGTGATTGGCGAACCCGGCCAAGGCAAACCCGATTTGGTAACGCACAAACCGTTTGTCCGCTGCAAAAACAGCCCATCCCTTGCGCATCGCATCCCTGGGAGAAACGCGATCGCCGCTGCCGAACGCGCCGTTTTCGGGAACGCGAATCCGCGAATAGCAATACGAGCCGATCACCAACACACACGCGGCAAAGGCGTAGACCACCCAATATTGCGTGCCGTGATTATCGAACCACCACGTCCCGGATACTGTCAAAAACAGAGCCGAAATCGCCGCAATCGCCTTCAGCCACCCCACCGCCAGACCACGATGCGTCGGCGGGTAGAGGACGCGGTACATGTTCATCTCTCCGACGCGGGGAAAGACGCGCAGTATGAAACAACAACCGATCACACACGTGAAAAACATCGGCCCGGGGACCGGCAGCGCGATCCCCCACAGCAGCACCGCCGTAATCAGATTCGGCACGATCACCACCAGCCGCATCGGCACTTTTCCCGCCAGATATCCGACCAGCGGGCTTAGCAGACTGCTGCCGCCGAACATGGCGCCCAGCATCATCAAGTGCACCGCCTGCCCGTTGAGTACGGTCTTCAGCGCCGCGAGCGACAGCAGAAACAGCGCCACAAACGTGCCGCTACCGATGTTATAAAACGTCTCAAAGTACAGCGCCCGGCGGCAACTTTCGGGCACGCGCTCCAAAACGGAGCGCAACAACGGCAGGCGGGTCACCGGTATGGCATCGTCGCGGCTACTGCTCATACCCAAAACCCACATCCCTCAGCGACATTGTATTTCGACATCCCTGCTCCCGAGCGCCGACCGACTACGCATCATCCCGCAACCGCGCTCCGAGTTTGGCGATGCGGCTCGCGCACTCATCCCGGGCTTCGACCAATCCCGCCGGCGTCGGGTTCGGCTCTTTGAGGTAATTCATGATGATCGCTTCGGCCGCCATCAACTCCTCGCACGCTTGCGGAACTTCCGAAGCGATCTCCTTGGGAATCGTGGTCACGCCGTTACAGTCGCCATGCAGCAGGTCGCCGGGATAGACGCAAATGCCGCCGACCGTCACGGGAACGTTCACCGCCAACGTGTGGCAATAGCCGTGGGCACAGATCGTGCCGCCGGTAAACGCCGGAAAGCCGAGATCGCGGACTTGATCCAAATCGCGTCCCGCCCCCGAGGTGATCAGCCCAGCGGCGCCGAACGCCTGATACGTTGTGCACATCACCTCGCCGAACGTCGCCGCCGCGGTCGGTTCATCCAGATCCTGAAACACGACCACCGCCGGTCCCGGCAGTTCGGCAAACGCCTCGACCTGCTCCTTAAGCCCCGCATACACATCCCCGCCCCGCGGGGGAGCGAAACTGCGAAACGTGGAGGTCACCGCATACCCCACCATCGGCGGCATTTCCGGAAAACAGGCGCGGATGGAATCATTCATATATCCGCTGCTCCGCGGATGCAGATCGAACAACTCCACCACGTTGCAAACGGTCGGCGTATCATATTTCGCCAAAGCGGCAAAGAGCTTCTTGGTATCAGCCATGTTTGATTCTCGACGAATTCCAGGGGAGGGTCTGAACGACCCCCCGACTATAGCGAATGCCCGCAAACGGCGAAAGCAAGCGGTTTTCGACGAGTCGAAGGCATGAGGCCTGAGGCGACAGGCCCAAGAAAAGAGGATTGAGGCCGGCATGGGGAAATAAATGCACACCCCACCTTTTCTCTGCCTACTGCCCTCTGCCTACTGCCTACTCTCTACTGCCCCCCGCCGCCGCAATCTGTTACGATCAACGTCCGAACCCTCGCGCACTCAATTCCACAACGACACGCAACATGGAGCCGAGTTATGGCGAAGCCCTATGTCTCTTTGAAACCGACGGAGCAGACGATCACGGCCGCGGCGGCGCAAATCTATGCCGCCTATATCACGGCGGGCAGAGTCGAGGACGGTCAGGAGAAGCTGTGGATGGACCGCGCGATTCGGGAAGCGATTCGCATCGGACGCGTCGTCGACGAGTCGGTGCAGAGCGACGGCGAATTCGACTGACTCCGGTCCACTCCGCGTTCGGCCTGTTGTGCGCATCCCCCATGGTGAGCTGATGTCCTCCCCGCCCGCATTGCTGAAAGCCCGCAGTCTCGGCCGCAAGATTCCCGGCAGTCAGCGTTGGCTATTCCAAGAGATCGACCTGGACGTCGCCGCCGGGGAACGGGTGGCAGTCGTCGGTCCGACCGGGGCGGGAAAGACATTGTTGCTCCGCGCTCTGGCGGCGCTGGATCCCATTGATGATGGCGAGATCATCTGGCAGGACCAGCCGATCGCCGACAAGCAGATTCCCGCCTTCCGCCGGCATGCGGTTTATTTGCATCAGCGGCCGGCAATGTTTGACGGGACCGTGGAAGCCAATCTGCGAATGGTCTTCTCGCTCGGTGTCCACCGCGACGCCGAGTACCGCAAGCAGCGGGCGATGGAACTGCTCGAACAAGCGGGCTGCGAGGCGGATTTTTTGACCAAAGACGCGGCGCAGCTCTCCGGCGGCGAAGCCCAGATCACCGCCCTGGTCCGCGCAGTGCAATGCGATCCGCTGCTATTGATGCTGGATGAGCCGACGGCCTCGCTGGATCACCGCACGGCGGCGGCCGTTGAACAGATGATTCTCAATTGGCAGCAGGCCGATGCGGGCCGGGCCTTGATTTGGGTCAGCCACGACCCCAGCCAGGTGCTGCGCGTCGCCACGCGCGAGTTCTCGCTCGGAAAACACGCCTCACGAACATGAACGCCAGCTACATCGAACTGACGAACTACGAGGTCGCGTTTGCGGCGGCGCTGATCCTGATCAATGGGTTGATTTCGCTCGCGCTAAGGCTCGGTTTGGAGCGGATGCTGCTGTGGGCGTCGCTGCGGACGGTCGTGCAGTTGGTGCTGATCGGTTTCGTGCTGAAATGGGTCTTCGCCGTGAAACAGTGGTACGTCGTCGCGGCATTGATGCTGCTGATGACCACCGTCGCCGCCATGGCAGCCGTGAGGCGCACTGGATTGGCGTATCGCGGCGTTTATTTTGACAGCATGCTTTCCATCTGCGTCAGTTGCTGGCTGATTGCCGCCTTTGCGCTATTGACGGTCATGCGGCAGGTCACCCCCTGGTACGACCCGCAATATGCAATTCCGCTGTTGGGCATGATTTTGGGCAATGCGCTCAACGGCATCTCGCTGGGTTTGAACCGGCTGGGCGAGGAACTCTCCAGCCGCCGCGACCGGGTGGAGACGCTCTTGGCACTGGGCGCTACGCGGTGGGAAGCAGGCCGCGGCGCGGTGCAGCAGGCAATCCGCACCGGCATGATTCCGATCATCAATTCCATGATGGTCGTGGGCATCGTCAGCCTGCCCGGCATGATGACCGGCCAACTCGTCTCAGGGATGGCTCCTATTCAGGCCGTGAAGTACCAGATCGTGATCATGTTTCTGATTGCATCCGCCACAGCCCTTGGAACGGTCGGCGTTGTCTCGCTCAGCTTCCTGCGGGTGTTCAATCGTGATCACCAGTTTCTCATCGCCAATATTTCAACCGCGCGCGTTGACCGTTGAACTGCCATTGGTTTCGTTTACCGAAACCAGCACGAGGAGGTTGTGAGCGACGAGGGCGAACCAAACGGCGCGAGACAGAGAGACAACCGAGACTTTGGGCCTGGATCGATCTGACCGAGATCGCCAG
>CALFYU010000451.1 GCA_937952455.1 uncultured Planctomycetaceae bacterium | reverse complement strand
AGCCGACGTGGGTGCGGGAAAAACGGCCGTTGCCATCTATGCCATGCTGGTGGCAATTGCTGCCGGGTATCAGGCCGTGTTGATGGCGCCGACGGAACTATTGGCCTCGCAACATTGGGCGACGATCGAAGCCATCTTGGCCCACAGCCGTGTGAATCGACTATTGCTGACGGGCAATCTGACCGCCGGCGAACGGCGGCAAGCGCTGGCGGACGTCGCGGCCGGTCAGGTGCAGTTGATCGTCGGCACGCAGGCGGTGATTCAAAAGGATGTTCAGTTCGCGAATCTCGGTTTGGTGGTGATTGACGAACAACACAAGTTCGGCGTGATGCAGCGGGCGCATTTCTCCAGTGGGGATCGCGTCCCGCACGTGTTGGTGATGACGGCGACGCCGATTCCCCGCAGCCTGTGCCTGACGCAGTTCGGCGATTTGGACATGTCGGTCGTCTCCGACATGCCCCCCGGACGCCGCAAGGTGACCACCAGCCGTGTCTATACGGAAGCGGCCGCGAAGAAGGCGTGGGAGTTCATCCGCGGTAAATTGCAGGCGGGGCGGCAAGCCTATATCGTCTGTCCCCGTGTGCAGACTTTCGCCACGGAAACGGAATCGGACGACGCGAGTGCCGAGGCGGTGTTTCGCGAACTGAGCGGGGGGGAATTGCGGGGATTTCACGTCGGTCTGGTGCACGGCCAAATGGACCGCGAGCGCAAGGCGGCGGAAATGGAGGCGTTTCGCAGCGGCCGCACCGAGGCGATTGTCTCGACCACTGTGGTGGAAGTCGGCGTCGACGTGCCCAACGCCACGCTGATGGTGATCTATCAGGCCGAGCGGTTCGGGCTGTCGCAACTGCACCAGTTGCGGGGCCGAATTGCCCGCGGGCGTTTTGACGGATTTTGTTTTTTGTTTTCCGATACGGAAAATCCCGACGCGGTCAGCCGGCTACAAGCCTTGGAGCGGACAGCCAACGGTTTTGAAATCGCCGAAACTGACTTTGAACTCCGCGGCCCCGGGGACGTGTTGGGAACGCGGCAACATGGAGAGTTACCCCTCCGCGTAGCGGATCTCACAACAGATGCCGCCGTTTTGCGCGAGGCTCGCAAGGTGGCGTTTCAACTGGTCGATTCCGGCCGGTTCGACGATCCCGACTATGCGCCGCTGAAAATCCGCGTCCTGGAGAGATTCCGGGAACAGATGGACCTCGTCGGCAGCGGGTGAGCGTTTTGGTGCCGACAGGCACAAGAACCCGCGCCGTGTGCGTCAATTGTTACTTTGGCGCACATGGCGCCGCTTCTTGTCGCATCGCGACCCAGCCAGTTCTGGCTGGGCCACCCGCCGGAAACCTCAAATCATGGAATCCGCGCACAATGGGATGAATGGACGCGGTGGCTACCCAATGAAAAGACTCGGGGAAGAGTCACAAAATAAACGTCGGGCTGTTCGTGGTCTTGGCGAATCGATTTAATGTGGATTGACAGCGGCATGCGTCCGTGCGCCGCTGGTCTTTTCCGCGAAACACCGTCCGTTCATTCAACACGCGCCCCAAAGGAACCCCCGCGATGGCCAAATTCACGAAGTTCGTCGGCTACCAAGGCAGCGAACCGCCCAAGATCCCCAAGCCCGAGACTCCGCCCGAACCGATGATCGTGACCGTTCAAGAAGGGGTGCCGGTCGTTTATCCCGACTGTGTCGCCCCGGCCGTGCGGGTCGTGCATCCGGTCAACCCGAATGCCCCGGCGAAGAATATGGGGCTGGTGATGTTCTACATCCCGCCGCACGCGATTTTGGAACCAGGCTCGCACGAGACCGAAGAGACGTATGTGATCATGGAGGGGTCCGGGACGATGACTTTCGGCAGCGGACCACGCCCCGTCAAGAAGGGGGATTTCGTCTACCTGCCCCCCTGGTGCCTGCACGGCATCGAGAACACCGGGACGGAGATGCTCGTGGTCCTCATCTGCACGTCACCGCCGAACCCGTAAGCGTCGCTCGCCGAAACAAGCGCAAAAAAAAACCCATGGCCCCCACCACCGGAGACCATGGGAATTTTGTTTATATGACTCCCGCTGTCGGCGGGAACCGCGATTACGATTTACTCGGTGGCCGAATCGTCCACGATCAACTGACCGCCGCGAGTTCCGTCCGGCGTGACGAGACGGACGAAGATGTCTTGTTGGATTTCATCGTTGAGTGCCTTAACACGGCCGTCGGCCCAACAGACGACAACGATACCCGGGTGGCCGGAACTGGGAGCAAACGCGGCTCCCTGCAACTTGCCTTCGTTTTCGAAATTGATCATTGACCCGTTCCAGTTTCCGCCTGCGGCGACCGCCAAGGGGCCGGCGGCGGTACCGAGGTTTTGCGGCACACCAGATGAGTCAACGTTAGCGTTCAGCGAAAACGCCATGTTGGCGAAGCGGGGGCTGGACCAGTCGCGATCTAGGCCTGCGTTCATGTTTTCGGTAATTAGAATCGTATTTTGGAGACCATCGCCGCGGGAAATGCGGTCAATCGTCATTTTCGTTTCGTTATTTGGACGCCAGAATACCCCGGTCCGATAGGCGATTTGCCGATCAAGCGAATCGAAGGAGGCGTCGCCGTTCCAGTCAATGTTGTTGTTTTGGGGATTGTGACCGTACGTGGGATCATTAGTTCCGTCGTAAAGTCCTACATTGGAGCCGGTGCCAACGTAAGTTGCACCATTTTCAAAGTATCCCGGGCCAGTTCCGCCGATCAGAGGAAAATCTCCGATACCGCCGTTGACGACATAGGAGAGTCCACCCGGGGTCTGCGAGTTGTTCAGGTCGTCCGGACAGGTGAAGATCGTCAGTTGAGCCGTTCCAGGATCGGTCGTGAGTACGCCGCTGGTACCGTCGTAAAACCCTTGGAAATTGTCCGCCAGCGGGCGATTGTCGAGATAACCCAGCAAAGCGAAAGGCCAAGCGACGTCGCGCTGCACGTCGGCTGTTCCATCGTTGTACGACAGCGTCGAGTGCAGGTCGGGGAACTTACCATTTCTGCCGTTGGCGAAGTTGTGCATCGCCAAGCCCAAGTTTTTCAGCCGGTTGATACACTGTGTCCGGCGAGCCGCGGCGCGGGCGTTTTGCACGGCCGGGGCGATCAACGAAACGAGCATCGCAATGATCGCAATCACCACAAGCAATTCGATCAAAGTGAAACCCTTGCGGCTTTTTGCTACATTCTGTTGACGACTTCGTCTCATCTGATTTTCTCCGTTTCAATGAACTGGTGGTGTGTGAAGTTGAGTCCCCATTGGCCCGCCAAGACCACCTAGCGAAGCCGTTTTCGTTTTGAACAATCGATCGATTTGTCTGCTTTTCGTTTCTATGCCCCTGCCGCATTTCGCCTCACGCGCAAATGCGCCTAACGGGTTTGGCAGTTGCGACTTGCGGCGGAAAACAATTTCGGGCTGCCCCGCTGGTGAGTCGCCGGCGCTGCCGGGACGAGAGGCTGCGCGCCGCACCGAGCTGCTGAGTTCGGTCGAAAATCGACGATAGGCATGCTCCTTCCATTATTGTCATGTCACTGTAGGCTGTCATAGTCTAAAAACGCGTATTTTTCGACTTATTCACAATGCAACTGTCATTCCAGACACCAAAAAATGGAAAAACTGCCGCTATTCTATCGTGCGACGGTATTTCACGAACTTCCGGAAGTCAAACCGCCCACGCGAACCACTGGTCCCTGGTGAATACGCGTCATTTCCCAGCGGATCGGAAACGTCAACCACAAAAAATCCGCGATGTCCGGCAGAAACTTCCGTTCCGCTGATCTGCGGCTGTCCGGCGACGGGTTCCACCACCTCGAAGAAACCAACCGCCACGAACACGATGTAGACGTGGCTGCGGGTGGTGGCGTGGTTGGAAACCTTGGACAACAGGCGATGACGCATGTAGTAGTCCGTATGCACCCCGGCCACACCGTCGTGCTGATTCTTGGTGCCCACCTCAAACAATCGCCGGCCCGTTTGATCGACGCCGAAATTGTCTCCAGGCAGCGAACGCAGCAGCGTGTGATTGATCCCCAAGCCGTCCCCTTCGCCGGTGCCCGCTGCACCGTGATAGGACAGGTGCGCAAAATCGCGAAACGGCCGCGTGCCGGCGACACCGGGAACGTATTTTTGTGTGATGGGGTCGCGCCCGTCATTCGCCATTAGGACGGATGTCGGATTGCCGCCAGGCAAAATCACCGCATCCCGTGCGCCCAGGAATTCCTTCCACCAGTCGCGGGAGATGCCGGGGAACAATGCGCCGCTGGTATCCATCGCGTCCAGCCCGAGCAACGTCTTGGCGGGCATCGATTCATCGTTGAGACCGTGCACGCGCGGAGCGTCGAGCATGGACGCCAGGACACCCGTATGCCGGATCGTATTCAGGTTAATTCTGCCAGGCTCGCGGGGCGGATCGCCCAGGACTTCGTGCATCCGCGTCGGAACCTCGACAAACTCAAACAGCCGGTACCAGCGGTTGTCGACCGCTGACGGGGGATTGGCGGGGTTATTGTCGGCCTCGGGGAATAAGAATCGTTCCTGTGCAACGCGCAGCCGCGTCGTCGGCGTCGGAGGAGTGCCGGTTCCGCCGGTTCCCGTTTCATCGAATCCCAGCCGCAACGGCGTAATCCCCGGCTCGGCAAGTTGCGGGACCAACCGCTCCGGTCCGTAGAGCGGCAACGACAGCAGTTCCATCGCGGACGCATAATAGCGATTGAAATGCGGCTGCCACATTTGGAAGTTTGCCGGGGAGACGGAATTCGCTGTAGCGCCGATGCTGTTGTAGCGGTTGCCGATCGACGGCGCCACGGTCAAATTGTCTTGCAGAATTTGTGCAAACGGTTCTTCGCGTTCGCGACCTTTCAGCGGCGGCAAGCGGTCGTTGACGATATTCGTTTGCGTATCGCTTGCCTCCAACGCGAACTGCCGAAAATCGACAACGATGCGGTCCACCTCGACCCATTCGTTTCGCGAGTCGTCGGGATTGGGATTCGCACCCGTGTCCTCCAACCCGGTGGGGGGATGCAAGTTTTGCCGTCGTTCCAACACCAACTCGAACTGTGTGATATCCAGCGTATCCAAGCCGGTCGCCTGCGGGTTGAGAAAGTCGCCGCGGTCGAGTGGATCGGGTGACGCCGGATTCGGGCTGTCCCAGGCGAATGCGTATCGCCCATCATTATGGCTGTTGTGTGAGGTATCGAGATCGCACAACGGTCCGGGAAATTCCGAGGGGTCCGCATCGGATCGAGCACCCGCCAATCCCGGATCCACAACGTTGGGGCTAATTAAATCGTGTAGTCCATCTTGATCGAAATCGACGCGAAAATCGGCCGGGCGCTGCGCCGTCGGGTCCGTGGAAAACGGGTTGTCACCGTCATTCATGGCGATCGTGTACTGACCTCCCGCGGGAACTGTTCCCGACCCGTTCAGGAAAATCAGCGCGTTTTCGTTCGTCGCTCCTACGTCGATCAAACCGTTGTCGGCGGCCGCCCCTTCATCGTTGCGACGAATCCGCCAGGTGCCGTTATTCAAATTGACTTGATGCGGGCTTGCATTTCGAAGTTCGATGTGCAGGAAAAAGTGATTCTTGTTCAACTCGTCCCACAGCGTCGCGGTGTGATTCGACAGAATCTGGGGTTGAGCGATTCCCAGCACTTCGCTGAATGTCAACTGTTGTTCCTCGACGCCGAACACATGGATGTTCGCGGCCGGGTTCCAGCCGTCGGACAGGTTCGTGTCGTACTCGAACTTTGTGATCACATCGTCCGCGTCCATGGCGTCGACGTAGTTCACCGCAAACTGCGCCATTTCCTCCATCTGCTCCGCCGAATACAGCGGCGCGCCGCCGGTGACATCCACGTCTTGCCCCCCGCCCAGCGTGTATAACAACACGTAAATATCCCGTGCCAACCGCTGCCGGTCATACCGCGCCCACCATTCCTGGGCCACATAGCTCGGATAGCCGGTCGGATTCAGCTGATACGCGTAAGGGAGTGCCGCATGGAAGTCGCCGCTGGAGATATTGTTCTGCGTCACGGGATCCAGGTTTTGATGCACCATCGCGGAAATCTGCGTTCCGCTATCCGCTGGCGGATTGATCGGGTGCGGCGTCAAGTCGCGGAAGATCGGGGTTCCGTTCACGTCGAATCCGACCAGAATCTGATTCAAATTCAACCGGCCCTGCCGCCAATCGTTGCGAGAACTCACGCTGGTGTTGCTGGCATCGGGAACCTCGATTGTCAGCAGCCGCCGCACCTCCGGACGGAAGGGATCCAGAAGACTGGCCATTCCCTCCTCGTGACGTGACGGAGCGATCGGAGCCAAGGCGGTACCAAACTTCGGCGGAAACCGATAAAACGTATCGCCGCCGACGGTGTCGATGTCGTTGAATTCCCAGAATCGATTCACAGCCGGGGCCGTCGCGGGATCACCGATCGCCCGGCCGAACCGCCGCTGGTCCCAACTCGCCACGGTAAATTGTTTCCGCAATCCCGCATTAGCGGCCGAGCCCAGAGAAATCGGCAGCACCTCCTGCAAGCGGGAACTCAATACGTTCGCGTCCGGATCGGAATCGTCCTTGTGCAGCCCCGCCATCTCCTCCACGGCAAACGCGGCATCGCGACTGGCGAAATCCAGATTCGGATACCCCGACAGCAAAAACATCTCGTCCGCTTCGTCGCGGTTGAACGGGTTCGAGGGGCCGTTGGGCGGCGTCCAGGCCAGCAAATTGCCAAACGTATTGTTGTAACCGATCGCCGCCGGGTTGATGGCGTAATCGCCGTACTGAATCCAACGAAACGGGTCGGCAATCCCCGTCGGCCGATTCGGTTCCGTTCCGAAACCGTATCCCGTGGTCAGGTCGATCATCACTCCCAGACCGGAGATGTCCAGCGGGTGCGTCGGCGTCACTTGAAACGGATCATTCGAGGCAACCTGATTGAGGTCGCCGTCATCGTCCAAATTCGGGGTGCCCGGTTTGGGATAGGCGTTCGGGCTGGAAGCCGGCGGGACCGTTCGCAGCGCGCCGCCGGCGTTGTCTAACAGTCCACGGTCGCCGTAACGCCCCACCAGCGCCGACTCGAACACGAAAGTGCCGGGCGAAGGTTCCGTATAATCCCCGCGGCCATACAGCAGCATGAACGTCTCCATGTTGGCCAGCACCTCGCGGTCGATCGCCGCTGGATTGACGCCGAACATCGCCTTGTACGCATTCCACGCCGGATCGGTGTCGGTCACGTTCGACGGGGCCGCCGAGAACGCGTAGTGCAGGCTCAATTCCGATGGCGACAACGCCTGGTTCGACTGATTGAACCGCAGGCGCGCCGGACAGAACATCAAGTCGAGATCGAACTAGACCGTCAGCGCCGTCCCCGAAGTATTCCCCGCCACGTTCAGATTCAACAGCCCGTCCGCGTCCAATACGGTGAAGGCGAACAGCGGCTTATATCGCCGGCCGTCACACTCCTGAACGGGAAAGCCGATGTCCATCCAGATCGCTTCTTTGATCCCGTCGCCGTCGGCGTCGACGTCGTATTCGTAATTGGCCGCGCCTGTCCAAACTCCCTCCTGCGGCGCGAAGACATTTGCGGTGTTATTCGAAAACGGAAATGGTTGGACAATCGTCCCGTCCGGCTTTGTGAATGGCATATCCGTCAGGTACCGCTGATACGGGTTCCCCGAACTGTCCAATGACTGATGGTTCACGTGCGGGCGCAAAACGCGGCCGCTGAAGTCAACCGTGTTCGCCGTGTCCCAGTCGGTCACCTGCGTTCCGGCGTTACGTAGATATTGCGGGCGGTGGAACGAAGGGATCAACACCTGCGTCCCGTCGGGACTCGTTCCCAGGTACGCCAGGAACAGCGAGTTGATGTCGGGATACGTGTAACCCGGGTCCGACGTGGGCGGTGGCTGTAAAAATGTCGTCACGTCCTCCGGTGTGCCGCCGTTGGTCACGGCCGAATAGTTGAAATCCAATAGCCCCTGCTCGTTGGCGTCGGTGTCACCGTCGCGGTCCTGGTCGACGATCGGATCGCCATTGCCGCTGGGATCGGCGATCAGATTGATTCCTTCGCCGTTATACGGGTGCAGGTCGTTCCCCAGCACGTGTCCCAACAGCGAATGCCGCGTCACGTTGAACCGGCTGCGGGGGTCGAACACATACAGCGCGCTCTCGCGTTCGGTATCGTACCCGCCGGTGGTGGCATCGATCAGGTTGTCGTCGCCGTCGTCGTCGAACTTGGCGCCCACGATCAATTGCCGCAGCGCCCAGTCCCACAGCACGTCCGGATCGACGCCGCAGCGGTTGTCCACCTTGGCCGCGTCGGCGTAGTGCTGCGCCGAGTTTTGTTCGGTGTTCGCGAACAGGAAAAAGAAGATGCCCAACACCCACAGCAAGGCCATCAGCCACAGCACGGCGACGAGCACCGAACCGGTCCGCTCGCCCGCCGCCAGCCACCGCCGCCAGAGCCCCGGCCCGCTGCGTCGGTCGACTCGGTTTTTCGTGCGTAGGGATCGCATCACATCACTCCTGCAAAATTTCACAACTCGCCCAGGCCCGAAAGCGGCCCGGCTGGATCAATGTCTCGTCTGCTACACAAACGCGTTTTACGGCGTGGGTTTATCGTGTAGCTGCCGTTGTTTTGAATATTTCTTGATGCTCTATTGATCGCGATCGGCGAACGAATGGATGATCGTCAGATCGCGCATCTGATTGCTGCTGACGTCGAGGTACCGAATCTTGATCCGGATCGCCCGCATCGGCGCGACGTCGTCGCTTCCCGGCCAGCCTTGTTCGCCCGGATCATCGATGCCATTGGCTCCGTCATCATCGATGCCCGCAATGCCGGGCTGCCCATCGGGACCGTCCGTCACCTCTGAATACGGCGACTGCAAGTTGCCGATGATCGTCGAATCGCGGTGCCAGGTGTCCCAGCGGTTGCCGTAATCGTTCGTGCCGGGCCAGCCCGCCTCCTCAGGATTGTCGTCGTTGCCGTCGCCGTCATCGTCAAATGTATCCTGCCCCGCTCCATCGCCGCCGAGGTTCACGATTTTGGTGCGACGAAAGGCACCAATGGGATTGCCGGTTCCGTCGACTCGCAAATGCCCCAAATCGACGAATTCGCTCAATTCCGGATCAAAAATCTCGACGTCGAACGAGTGCACATTGCTGAGCACAATGTCCTCAGACCGCCGCGATCCGCCGGCCAACTCCAATGGATCGGGCACGGCGCCGGAACCGTTGGAAACGACACCCCGCGTGGCATCGTAAGTCAGTCCGACCGCTCGGTCCATGTGCGGATTTCCTGTCGCAGTGTCAGGATCGACAGCGAACCCGGGGTACAGAAAATTCGGGTTCGACGTCTCTTCCTGAGTGAACCGGCCGATGAAGTTTGTCTCGGCGGCGTCGCTGAATTCCCGCGGCATGCCCGATTCGGCAACGGTATAATCACCCCAAAACCCGAAACGGAATTTTGGCACGCCCAAGGAAATCGGCTGGCCCCCATTCGCGATCGTAAGATTTGTAAGCGCATCCTGCGTCAGAAGCGTGATTGCGCCGGCGCCATTGTCGAAAAATGCGGAATAGTCAAAGTCATTCCAAAACGTGTTCGGCCCGCCGTAATTGCCGCCGTTGAGTTCCGGGATCCCCGGAGACGTGGGGGCGGCGAACGGTTGGCGAACCAACAACGTCCGCCGGTACAGATTGCCATGACGCAAGAAGTAGACCACCTCCGCGAACTGCGACGCGCCGCGGCTGTTTTCGATAACCTGCAGAACGCCAGACGCATCTTGCTCCAGATAACCGTCGTCTACTTCAGGTTGGTCCAGCTCAGTCGCGAGGTTTCCAAGAGGATCGGTAAAGAACAATGCCCGGCCCACAAACGGTGGGATGTCGGACTCCGTCCAATTCTGCGGTCCGAAGGCCTGCATGGTGAACTGC
>CALFYU010000450.1 GCA_937952455.1 uncultured Planctomycetaceae bacterium | reverse complement strand
TCCTTTTTCTAGATGAACCGACCAACCACCTCGACATCGAAGCCATCACCTGGCTGGAAGGCTTTTTGAAAGCGTATGACGGGACGCTGATTGTCGTCACGCACGACCGCGTGTTTTTGCAGGCGATTGCCACGCGGATCGTGGAGATCGATCGCGGGCGGCTGTTCGATTGGACGTGCGACTATGCCACGTTCCTGGAACGAAAACAGGCCGCCTTGGAAGCGGAAGAGAAACAGAATGCTGCCTTCGATCGCAAACTGGCGCAGGAGGAGGTGTGGATTCGACAAGGCATCAAGGCCCGCCGCACGCGCAACGAGGGGCGCGTGCGGGCACTCAAGAAATTGCGCGAAGAACGCCGCCAACGCCGCGACAAAGTCGGCAACGTGCGGATGGAAGTGGCCGAGGCGGAGAAGTCGGGGCGAATGGTGATTGAGACGACCGACATTTCTTTCAGCTACGGCGATGCGCCGGTCATCAAGGATTTTTCGACATTGGTCACCCGTGGCGACCGCATCGGCATCATCGGACCCAACGGCAGCGGCAAGACGACGCTGTTGAAACTGCTCTTAGGAGAATTAGAGCCGACCGCCGGCAGTTTGCGGCACGGAACGCGGTTGGAAGTTGCCTATTTCGATCAGCTGCGGGCGACCATCTATGAAGACAAGACCGTGGCGGAGAATGTCGGCGAGGGGCAAGACAAACTGATCATCGGCGGCCGCGAAAAACATATCTACGGCTATTTGCAGGACTTTCTGTTCACTGCGGAACGGGCACGGCGGCCGGCACGGTATCTCTCCGGCGGCGAGCGCAACCGGCTGATGCTGGCCAAACTTTTCAAACGGCCCGCGAATGTGCTGGTGTTGGACGAACCGACGAACGACCTTGACACCGAGACCTTGGAACTATTGGAAGAGTTGATCGCCGACTTCGGCGGCA
This sequence comes from uncultured Planctomycetaceae bacterium, assembly GCA_937952455.1. Classification (GTDB taxonomy): domain Bacteria; phylum Planctomycetota; class Planctomycetia; order Planctomycetales; family Planctomycetaceae; genus Symmachiella. The sequence goes on along the minus strand of CALFYU010000450.1, from coordinate 3,439 downwards.
CGCTATTGATCGTCAGCCACGACCGGGCATTTTTGAATAACGTGGTCACCAGCACGCTGGTTTTCGAGGGAGACGGGCAGGTCAAAGAATATGCGGGCGGCTATGACGATTACTTGCGTCAACGGAACGCCGCAGCAGCACTGGAGGCTCCGGCGGAAAAGCCGGTCCAGAAATCGGCCCCGAAGTCGCAGCCGAAGGCACCAAAGAAACTAAGCTACAAGGAACAGCGCGAATTGGCCGAGTTGCCCGACCGGTTGCATAGTCTGGAACAACAAATCGCCGACTTGCATGCGGCGATGGGTGATGCGGCGTTTTTCAAGCAGGACGGCGCTTCAATCGCCAAAGCCACGTCCGAGCTGGAATCGCTGGAACAAGAACTTGCTGAACTCTACGAGCGCTGGGAAGCCCTGGAAGAGCGCGCATAGCAAGCGTCGGTGTTCCGGGAGCTTCGCCCTCCCGGAGCGCTGTGCCGTCGCGCGATATTTTTGTTCCAGCACGGCCGCAACCTCTATTCTTGGCGTCTTAACGGCGGCGCATCTCAGAATTGTCGCTTCAAGTGCCCTGCTGCGCGACGTCGATAATACGCGTATGCGATACCTCCTGCTCACACTGCTGTTGTTCTGTTGCCCGGCGTGCAGCGCGTCGCGGGCGAAAGCGTTGTTGCCCGATTGGAAGGGAGTGACGACGCAGGTCGTCGAATCGCGGCAGGTCTGGCACGAGTCGACCGGGCACACGCTCAACGCGCCGACCAGCGCACTGTATTAATCACCTTGGACGACGGCATTCAGTCCAACATCGTCAGTGCGTGTTGGCGATTCTTCAGGGGGAATTCGACCGGGCCTTGCTGGCGGTGCGATTCAAACACTGCGTGGATCATCTCCGTGGCGCCGGCGGCGTTGTAGACGTTGCCCAACGGCTCGCGGTCCTCTTCGATGGACGCAATCAGGTCCTTTACGGCGGCGACGTTCCCCGCATGAAGGCTGCTTCCTTTGAGGATTTCGGGCTTTCCCGGGCCGTTGGAAGTGATCGGCACCCAGTCGGAGTTCGGGCGTCCGGGGGACCAGGGGGCGGCGGCCAGATAGAATCCGGGCACGAGATACCCCGTGAACAGTTCGGCGACGCCCTTCGAGCCGAAGATCTGCAGCCCAAACCGCCGCGGGTCGCCTGCTTGGTTCTTGAACGAGGCGAAATAGCCGTTGACGTCGTTATCGAAGACATAGGACGCCGAGACACCGTCGCCGGCCAACGGGCCGAGGCCTTCGTTGCCGGGATAGACGTCCGCTTTGGTGACCGGGCGGCCTTCCTTGGTGACCCGCGCGTAACACGAGCGCGGGTCGCCAGCCAAGGCCCGCATCAAATCCAACACGTGCGTTCCCAACACCCACAGGTCTTCGGCGCCGCCGCGGCGGTCCTCTTTGCCCCGCGCGCGGATTTCTAAGAGCTTGCCGAGCTTGTCCTCCGCGATCATCTTTTGAATGGCGGTGAGCACCGGTGAGTAACGGCTTTGGTGGGCGATCACCAGTTTGACGTGCGTCGCTTCGACCGCTTTGACCATCTCGTCCGCTTCGGCCATTGTGCGGCAAAACGGTTTTTCCATGTAGATGTGTGCGCCGACGTCGGTGCAGGCGAGCACCATCTCGTGATGCCGGTCAATCCACCGCGGCCCGATGGCGACAATGTCGGGCTTCTCTGTTTTGAGCATCAGGGAGTACTCGCCGTATCCCTTCGGGGCTCCCGTCTTCTTGACGGCGGCGGCGAGGCCTACTTCATTGTCGTCAGCCACGGCAACGACTTCGGCCTCCGGAATCTCGTGCCAGACCGTGTCCAAGCCATGCCCGTAATTGCCTCGCCCCGTACTGCCAATGATCGCCACGCGGTAGGTTTTGGCCATGGTGTGCGGTCCTCATCTCTCGGGAGGGTATTGGAAATTATCCGTCAAAAGTGCAGGCGAATTCTCTCAAGGCAGCAGCGGCGACCGGTTGGGGGCACGACCAGACGAGGAAGAACATGGCTTCACGCACGGCCCGCTCGGCCGGATGACCAGCGACGTAGCCGGCGCCCTTCGTGGCGGTGAGCACGGCTTGCGTGCTCCGCAGGGCCAGTGAATTGGCACGGCGGCGGAGCGATTCCGCTGTATGTTCATCGGACGCGTCGCCGCGGGCGGTCGCGTGCAGATCATTGGAGAGTTGTGCCGCGTCGGCGGCAAACTGTTCGTACACCGCGTGCAGATCGGCGCGCCGCGACGCTTCGTCGGCAAGCTTAGTCACAGCGGCGTTGGCCACGCCCAGCGCCAGCGCCGACGTCGTGAACGACCCGGCGCCGCCGGAGGTCTGTTTCATGACTTGTTCGATCGGCCCGGCGATCAGCATGTCGCGGGGGACTTCGACGTCGTGCAATTCTACCGCGCCGGTCTGTGACGCGGAGAGCGCCATCAATTTCACAGGCTCCTGCGGTTGCACCCCCGGATGATCGGTGGCAAGCGCCGCCAGAATCTGACGCCCGTCTTCGAGCGTCCCGCCGCTGACAATGTAATCGGCCGATTTCGCGCCGGTTACCCAGGGCATGAAGCCGTCGAATACGAACCCGGCATCGGTTTCGCGAACCGAGACCACCGGCTTGGCCAAGTGTTGCCGCGAAGTCGTCAGGTGCGAAATGCCGACGGTGGCAAATACATCCGCATGGACCATACCGCGCAATAGGGTCGCTTTAACCGACTCGTTGGCCGAGCCGGCGATGCGCTGGATGGCCCCGTTGCGTTGGGTGAGGACGAACGTGGTCGTCAAACAGGCGGCGGCCAACTGTTCATAGCCGGCGACCAATTCGGGGGATGAAATCTCCGTCCCGCCGTATTCGCGGGGGACGGTCCAGCCCAGCACGCCGGCCGCATCATGGTCGAAAAAGGAAGCGGTTCCATCATCAACGTCGCCTCCATCGCCGGCATCAGCCCCGGTCCCATGCAGGCCGTCTACTCCATGACCAAAGCCGCCGTCATCAGCATGACCAAAGGCATGGCCAAGGAACTCGGCTCCGCAAACGTCCGCTCCAACGCCATCTGCCCCGGACTCGTCGAAACCAAGTTCGCCTCCGTCCTCGTCAACACCCCCGAAATCTACGACCAGTTCGTCAAAACCGTCCCCATGGGCCGCCACGCCCAGCCCAACGAAATCGTCGGCGCCGCCGTATACCTCGCCAGCGACATGTCCTCCTACGTCACCGGCGACACCATCGTCATCGACGGCGGCTCCATCGCATAGCGGTCTAACAACCAGTTGAGACATACTCAGATTCGGTCGCGGCGTCGTAAATGGGTTTTCAAACCCGTATGATCCCCTCATGCCCCGCGTGTTTCTCATCGGCCTAGACGGACTCGAACCCTCGCTTACGGAACGGTGGATGGACGAGGGCCGCCTCCCGAACCTCGCCGCCCTGCGCGATCGCG
>CALFYU010000449.1 GCA_937952455.1 uncultured Planctomycetaceae bacterium | reverse complement strand
CGGGTCCGTCTCCGCAGCCGCGACGTCGACGCCGCTCTTGCCGCTTTGAAACGCGCGGACCAGGTTGTCGTGCGTGCCGTCAGCGTTGAGGACAAGGATTTTCGGCCCGCCGTCCACGCGAACCACGCCGGTCCCCTGATTGTTCTCCGGCAGCGGATCGCCCGCGACGGTCACTTTCACGTCGTAGCGATACAGCCCCCCGCCGTCCAGAAGATCGCGAAACAACATCCGCGTCATCCCCGTCGGAAAATCACGGACCTGCGAAGAGATCAATTGGCCATCGCGATAGAGTTCCACCGTGCCGGATGAGTCGCGGTCGGCGAACACCCAGGCGGAAAATTGAAACGGTTCGCGGGGAGTGACCGCTTCGGGCAGTGACACGCTGTCGACCGCCACGTCGCCGTCGCGGAGGAGGGTGAACTCGCGATAGTCGATGGGAATACCCAATTCGCGGGCGCGTCGAGCGGCGGATGTGGGGGAGGCACCGTTGGCTTCGCCGTCGGAAAAGACCAGAATCCGCGCCGGCCGCCGCCGTTTGGCCTGCGGATCAATCATTTCCAGCGCCGCATCGATGCCCGCATTCAGGTCCGTGCCGTCGGGCAGCACCTGTTGCGTATAGGTCGCTTCGACCTCGTTGGCCGTCAGAATCTGTTCCACCGCAGCGCTGTTGCCGACGGTAACGACGCCCAGTCGGTCCCCCGTCCCCTTAGCGTCGGAGAGATTCTTGACCAGTTCGCGAATATTCTCGTCCGCACCGGTCGGCATCGATCGTGACCGGTCGATGACCACCACGACGTCGATCCCCTCACCGCCGAGATTCAATTCCGGCCCGGCGAGCGCCGTCAAAAGCAGCAGCAACAGCAGCACGCGAAACGCCCCGGTCAGCCACGGAGCACGGGCAAACCGCCAATAAACAAACCCTACCGGAATGGCGAGCAGGAACAGTTCCGGAAAGAGGAAATGGATCATCGGCAGGGATCTCAGGCCTAAGGCTTGAGGGAACAGGCGTGAGGGAGTCACAGGTGAGTCGAACAGGCGCACCTCACCGTTATCCCTCAGCGGAGTATCAGAATCCGTGACCACTTACGAAAAACTGACGCCCCCCTCGACGTACAGCCTAGCAATCCAACGGGCGGCGATTCAACTCCGGAATACGCCGGTCGCAATGGGTGACTCTAAAACAGCACCTCAACCACCCCATCATCCTTGCCGTACACCCGCAGCCCCTTCACCGTCGCCGGATCAAAATCGGTCCAACGATATATGGCCTCGATTTTCGACACGGCCGGCGGAGGGTTCCCAGGCGGGGGCGTGGCGAACAGGTCGAATTCCCAAATTCCGTCCGCCGGCGGTTTGACATAGACCCGCCGTGCCAGTTTCGGCTCCGACCAGCCGGCCGTGTTCGCCTGCCCCGTGACTTTGACCACCAGCGTGGGGGGATTCGTCTTCAGCAGCGCGTGGTCGACTTTGAGGATCCTCCCAAGCCGCTCGCTGGGAGTCGGCGGCTCGGGAAGTACCTCCAGGGACACCACGCGGCGGTCCTGTCCTTGTTGATCAATGATCAAGCGATAGTTCCCGCTCTTGCGCGACGGAGAGACCAGATAGTACCGCGTCTTGGGCGGCTGGGCCGCGCCGACGATCTCGTACACCTTGCGCCGCGCCCCGGTCGAGTCGGGCAGGTCCACATAGCGAAATTGCACCGCCACCGGCGGATAAAACGCGGCTGTGCTCGTTTGGAAGTCGCCGAAACGGTCCGCTGATGAAAATTGATTCCCATCAAGGACCATTTCACCCCCCTGGTCGAGTGATCCCGACAGCGTGATTCGGTGTATATCCCCCACCGGCGGCACTAAGGGCAACGTCTCCAGCGCCACGACCCGTCCCCGCGAACCCTGCGCCACGGCCAAGTGGGGCAGACCAAGCAGACAGGTCCCGGCGAAAAGTAAGAAACGAAAAACCTTGCCCGGCTGTGAAAAGTGGAACCGAATCTCCATGGAATCCTCCGCGAGCGGCTGGACAGTGGTGTACGTGTGTATCGCGATTGGCGATAACTTAAGCTACCCGAGTGACGTGCAGCTGTCACACCAAATCCAGCAACGGAAGATATTCGCGAAATTTTTTGACGCGGTCTCATCGCCGCAGGGTGGCACTGGCTTTGCCAGTGCCTATGCAGACTTTGAAGTCACTTAAGAAGCACTTGCAGAGCCAGCGGCACCCTGATTCTAGATTTGTCCGGCCCGCCAACGGCGAACGGTCTCGTCGGCGTCCAACCGGCCGACGGTCGAGGCCGGACCCGGCTCGAAAGAGGAGTCGGCGGCCCGGACCTGTGCGTTGAGTTTTTCGACCAGTTGCCGCACGGTCGACTCGTCGGTCGCTTCACGAATGGCGTCTCGGGTCTTCTCTGCCAAGACTCGAGTCGCCAAGGTCGGCGGCAGCACCTGCAGCCCTTCCCGCTTCAACAATCCCCGCAGCCACCACATCTCCTCCAGCGGCTGATCATCGCCGGGAATCGGCTTCCCGGCACCGGAAAGGTTATCAAACTCCCCCGCCTCAATCGCCTGACGAATCCGCTGATCGGCCAAGGACTCCCATTTGTCGGACGGCGATGGGGGGAGTTGGGTGGACATGCGAAAGGCTTGAGGCTTGAGGGGTGAGGCTTGAGGAAGGGAGGGACCAGTCAAGACCTGACGGCGGAGTATTTGTGACGCGCATCGAGTTGCGATTGCTCCGAGACTGATCCGTGATCGACGAGTCGGCAATGCCTACCAACCTTACAGCCTAATGACTTAAGCCTAAGGCCTTCGTCCTCAAGCCTTCGCATCTGTCAGCACGCCGCGCAGAATCCAATTCACGGTCTGTTCCGACACCTTTTCCAATGGGAGATTTCCGTCCGTGTTGTACCATCGCGCCATGCCGACCACGGTGGAGAGAATGTTCAGGGCGGTGATCGTGACATCCAAATCGCGCATCCTGCCGGCTTTCTTGAGTTCCGCGAGTGTCTCCCGCATGAAATCCAAATAGGCCCGTTTGCGGCGAATGATGTGCTCGCGATGTGCGGGAGTTAGGGCGGTGACTTCATCGATCAGGATCGTCACATGTGTGCCGTGGTTCTCAAACAGGTGAATGTGGCTATACAGGATTGATTTCAGCCGCTCGGCTGGGTCGGCGATTTGCCGTGCTGGTTCGACCACCTGCATTTCGATGGCATCCATCGCAAAATCCATGATGGCATGCAGCAGGTCCTGTTTGCCGCGAATGTAGTGATACAACCCGGCTTTGGTCAGGTCGACCGCCTTGGCGATGTCGTTCATCGACGTGGCATCAAACCCCTTGACCGTAAAGACTTCGGCGGCTGCTTCCAAGATTTCTTCAGCCCGGGCGCGCGACTTTTTCAACGACGCATAGCGGATGCCTTCCACGTCTTTGTCGTCAGTCAAAATTGCCTCGTTCATGGTTCCCACCTCGTCGCTGGCAGACCGCAAAGTTGTGTGAGTCGTCGATCGTGTGTTGAATGATTGGCGGTCTGCGAATACCAGTCTATCGCCATTGATGGCCGTTCCACAAGTCGGTTCCCAGGGTGTGGTTCCGAAATCGCAGCTCGAGCATCTCAAAACAGAAGGTCGCAAACATGGCGACGCCAAGTCTGCGGGGATAGTGTCATATCAAGCTTCGCGCTCGGGAATTGAGTCAGCAATTTGCTCCAATACGAATCCACCGCGGCTTCAAAACTCTCGTATTGACCTGTTTGGCTCGTTGTGCAAAATACCCGCCCTCAGTTGACACAATCCAATCGCCTCCCGTCTGTTTTGACCGGGCGACACAGCGGTTCTCGGTATGAAGACAACTTTTACCGCTAGCCGATGGTTGACCCGAGTTACGAATGCCGTTGAGGTGGCGCACCGTGCTAGGATGCATCGTCGTGCCGCCCAAGCGGAGTCGGGAAACGTGAAGCTTGGCGATTGGGGTTCCCCGAAGCCGTCGCGCGTCGCGGCGCGAATCGCGGGAGATTGTGTGAACGACGCGTACGATTTACGCAACGATCAACCAAATTGATCAGATTTGATCAGACGACTATTGCCGTGGATTCGGCAACACCTTAAGCCGGGCGTCACCATCCGGTTTGGCACAGCAAAGGAGTGCAAACGCCGTGACAAAGACACGATTGATTTTCGCCGCTGCGACGGCTCTGTTGGGAGCCTCGTTGATCTTCTCGCAAGCCTACGCTCAAGGCCGCCCGAGTGCTACCGGCGACGCTGGAAAGACCAGCATTACCGGCGACAAGGTGGGGTTGATCGACATGGAGGAGGTCTTCAAGAACTACAAGAAGTTCAATATTCTGCAAGACGAACTCCGCGCCGACATGGAGAAGAGCAAGGCTGAACTGGAGGTCTTTTACAAGCAGCTTCAAGCACTGGAAAAGCAATTGAAGGACTCCACCTTCAAGAAAGACAGCGACAACTACATTCAGTTGGAGAGCCGGTTCACGAAGGACAAAGCCGCCTTCGAAGCGGAAGTCCAAAACAAAGACCGTGAGTTCAAACGCCGTCAGGCGGAAATCTACAAGACGATCCACGCCGAAGTTCAGGACATCGTCGAAGTGTTCGCGAAGAAAAAGGGTTATGCCCTGGTGATGCGATTCCGTCGCCCGAAAGCGGTCGACTCCGATCCGCGCTCGATCGCAATGGATTTGCAATCTTCGGTAATTTATCACCGTGACGGCGACGACATCACTGATGTCATCACCAGCGCCTTGAACTATTACTTCGAGGAGCACGCCGGAACCAACGCCCCCAAGCGGGACACGAAGATTCGTCAAACGAACGGGACCGCCAAGCCCCGGACGACCCCGCCCGCGACGCGGAACCGCACCAATAAGTAATTTGGCCACACCGGGCCGCCGTATCTTCACGGCGGCTCGGTAGCGTGCCATGAAGTTGTGCGGAAATCCGTCGTAGACTTTGACATCGGATTACAAGGCCGATCAGAGAGGACGCAGGGAGGGATGTTCGTGGGACAACGGTCGCAACAAACGATTGCGCGGGTAGCGGAGGTCGCGGGAGTCGGTTTCCTGTGGGGCGCTGACGTTCGCCTGAAGTTCCTTCCCGCTGAACCGGGCTTCGGCATTCAGTTCGTGCGCACCGATCTACGCAAAGCGCCGCCGATCCCGGCGTTGGTCGAATATACAGTTCCCCGCGAGCGACGCACGGCCATCGAACTCGGTCCGGCCCGCGTGGAAATGATCGAACATGTCATGGCTGCCTTGGCCGGACTGCAGGTCGACAACTGCCTGGTCGAGGTCAACGCCCCCGAACCGCCCGGCTGCGACGGCTCGAGCCTGTATTTCGCTGAAGCGATCGCTGATGCGGGTATCGTCACCCAAAATCAGCCGCGGCAAGTCGTGAGCATCAGCAACGAAGTGGCGGCCGTTGACAATGCCCACACTGAAGTTTGCGCGCAACCGGCGGCGGATGACGGTTTAGAAATCTGTTACGAACTTGACTACGGTTCCGGCTCACCCATTCGCGCACACACGGTCACGTGCAGAATCACCCCCGAGACGTTTCTCAACGAACTGGCGTTCTCGCGGACGTTCGTATTGGAAGCTGAGGCCGAGGCGCTCAAAGCCCAAGGCTACGGCGCCCGGCTGACGACGGCGGATCTACTGATATTTGGAAACGACGGCCCGATCGAAAACAAACTGCGAATTGACGACGAATGCACGCGGCACAAGTTACTGGATTGCGTTGGCGATCTGGCGCTGATCGGCTGTGACATCCAGGGCCGCATCATCGCCCGCCGTAGCGGCCATCGACTTAACGCTGAAATCGTAAGACGTTTGAAATTAGCCCACCCGGCACAGTTTTTCTCCAATCCGGAGTCCAACGGCGGATGCCGCGCCGCTTGACGCGGACTGCGCCCCTTCCGGCCAGCCGGACTCGGCAGTTGTCGCGCACACCTAATTCGGCAACACCCAGGTAATACCGCACATGCCCACAGAAATCTCCCCTTTGGCACAGGTGGATCCGCAGGCGATCATCGGCGAAGACGTCACGATCGGGCCGTTTTGCGTCGTCGCGCCGCACGTCCAAATCGGTGACCGCACAGTTCTGCAAAGCCACGTCACGATCCACCCGTACGTAACCATCGGTACCGACAACCGATTTCATCCGACGGCCGTCATCGGAGGCGACCCCCAGGACCTGAGCTTCAAAGGCTCCGATACGCGCCTGGAAATCGGCAACGGGAATACCTTCCGCGAAGGAGTGACCGTCGGTCGCGGCGCTGAAAAAGAGGACGGTGTGACCCGCATCGGCAACAACAACTTGCTGATGGCCAACAGCCACGTGGCCCACAATTGCTACATCGAGAACAACGTGATTCTGGTGAACGGCGTGTTGCTCGGCGGACACGTGCACGTGCAGGATGGCGTGATCATCTCAGGAAATAGCGTCGTGCACCACTTCTCCACGCTGGGCACGCTCTGTTTCGTAGGCGGACTCAGCCGGGTCCCGCACGACGTTCCCCCTTATATGATGTGGGTCGGCGGCGATGACAGCCGTGTCCGTACGATTAACATCGTCGGCATGCAGCGCCGCGGGATCAGTACGGAGACCATTCGCATCATCAAACAGATACAGCGGCTGGTGTACCGCGATTGCAAACAGATCGACTTTGTGGCGGAGACGCTGCACGAACAATTGGGCGAGGTCTGGCCAGCTGAAGTAACACGACTCATGGACTTTCTCGGGCACCGCGGCGGCGGACGTCAGGGACGCAGGCGGGAGGCGCCCAAAGCGGCATGAAACAGATCAAAATTGCGGTGATCGGCGTCGGAGCATTGGGACGGCACCACGCCCGGATTCTGGCGGGTCTATCCGACGTAGAACTTGTCGGCGTTGCGGACACCAACCAGGAAACCGGCCAGCGCGTCGCCCAAGATTGCGGCACGCGCTGGTTCGCCGATTATCGCGCCGTGCTCGGAGAAATCGACGCCGTCAGCGTGGCCGTTCCCACGACGGCGCACCTCGCGGTGGCCGGCGACTGCCTGACCCGCGGAATTCCGACGCTCGTGGAAAAACCGTTGGCACTCAACGCGACTCAGGGACAGTTGCTGGTCAAACAGGCCGAGAAGACCGGTGCCATCTTGCAGGTGGGACACGTCGAGCGGTTTAACCCCGCTATGCAAACGGCCCGGCCGCTCATCGGGCCACCGAAATATATTCGCGGAGAACGGCTCAGCCCGTTTTCCTTTCGCTCGACCGACATCGGCGTGACGCTCGATTTGATGATCCACGACATCGACCTGGTGCTGGACCTCGCGGCGTCGCCGATCGCGTCGGTCGAAGCGTTCGGATTGAACATCCTGGGGAACAGCGAAGACGCCGTCCAAGCGCGGCTGCGGTTTGAAAACGGCTGCGTCGCCGACTTGACCGCCAACCGCGTCAGTCTGTCCGTCAGCCGCAAGATGCAAGTTTGGTCCGGCAGCGGTTTTGTCGGCATCGACTTCGGCACGCGGCAGGTGACGACCTGTGCCCCCAGTGAGGCGCTGCTCTACGGCACGTCGCCGGTGGAACGTGCCCAACAGCCCGGCGCCGATATTGAAAAACTCAAGGCGGACGTGTTTGAACATTTCATCCGCGTCGAGAATCCCACCGTTACGCCCCAGGACGCCTTGACGGCCGAACTGAGTGGTTTCGTCGCGTCGGTCCGCACCGGCAAAACGCCGCTGGTCGATGGCCGCACGGCATTGAAGTCGCTCCTGGTGGCCGAGCAGATTCTCGACTCCGTCGCAGCGCACGCCTGGGACGGGCATTCCCGAGGCGCCGTCGGACCCGCTCCCTTCTTCACCGGCGCCCGCAAACTCGCCGGATAACCGGTGCCGCGGGGCGAATTCTGGCTCAATCCAGTTCCGCGAGCGCCTCCTGAACGGCCCCAACGTGACCATCGACCTTCACCCGCTTCCAGACGGCGGCGATTTTGCCCTGTTTGTCGATCAGGAATGTTGACCGCTGGATGCCCATCGACTTTTTGCCGTACATGTTCTTTTCCACCCACACGCCGTATTTCTCGGCGATTTCGTGGTCTTCATCCGCCAACAGCGGAAAGGGAAGTTCGAATTTGTCGGTGAACTTCTCGTGGGATTCGACCGAGTCGGTGCTGACACCGAGAATCACGGTTTGCTTCCCGTCGAATTTCGCTGATGCGTCGCGAAAATCGCACGCTTCCGTGGTGCAACCAGGGGTGTTGTCTCGGGGGTAGAAATAGAGCACGACATTCTGTTTCCCCTTGAATTGGCTGAGCCGAATCTTCTTCCTACCCGGTGAAGCGGGGGCGTTGAATGCCGGAGCACGATCTCCCACTTGCAAACCGCTCGATTTTGCCATGTCGGCGACTCCTTGGATTGGTGTAAGTGTTTTCTTCGCAAAGGGTATCGTAGACTGGCCGCAATCTGTGTCAACCGGCTGCCGTTATCAAATTGTGAATTCGCGCCATCAGCATCGCAGCGCGGCCCGTACAGTTAGTCAACGGAACGACAGCATGCGCGTTGTCCAAGACGCCATATAAGTCGATCTCGATGTGTGGCCCTTGACCGGACACTTAAACCAGAACATAATTAGCCCGCTTCAATAGACCCACCCGGCTACGAGAAATTGGTGCGAACATGAAAAAGGCGGAGATGGTGGAATTCAAAACCCTGCTGACGGCCCTGCGGGCCCGTCTGCGCGGGGATGTTCGTCAACTCACCAGCGAAGCGCTCGGATCCGGGCGCCAAGATCTGGGAAGCGGCTCAAAGAGTCCGACGCATATGGCGGAGTTAGGCAGCGATACGTTTGAACAGGATTTCGCACTGTCGCTCGTGGAAAACGACCAAGAAACGCTCAAAGCGATCGACGAGGCGCTGCAACGGATTGACGACGGGACATATGGCACTTGCGAGAAATGCCAGGAAGATGGTAAAACCCCCGCCCGATCGATCATCCGCAAAACCCGTCTGCGAGCCATTCCGTTCGCGCGGAATTGCATTGAGTGTGAAAGCAAGCTCGAACAGTTCCACTAAATGAATATTGTCCCTGTCAGCAGACACGTCTGTTTTTGGTTGATTGTCGTCTGCGGTACGGCTTGGGATTTGATTTCCAAGTCGTGGGTATTTCGGGAGTTGGGCTATCCCAACGGCCAAAGCGACCCCTGGCTGCAATATGACGGCAAAGACGTCTTCTACTTGCACACAACGTTCAACCAGGGAGCGCTGTGGGGCATGGGACAGGGTTTGGGCTGGCTGTTCGCGATCGTAGGCCTTTCCGCGATTCTCGGCATCTGCTACTGGTTGTTCGTCCGCGGTGCCGCCCGCAGTTGGTGGCTGACCGTCACGCTGGCGTTTGTGATGGTCGGCACGCTGGGCAATCTCTATGACCGGCTGTATTTGCACGGCTGTGTCAATCCAGCGACGGGCGAACCGCTACACGGCGTGCGGGACTTCATGCAGATGAACCTGCCGCTGGGAAGCTTCACCTCGCTGAACGACTTTCACTGGGCCACGTATAATTTCGCTGACGTCTTCCTCGTGGCCGGAGCGATCATGCTGTTCTTGCAGTCGTTCACCGCGTCGGTGACGGCCGACGACGCGGAAAAATCGTCCGCCAGCAATAAGACCGTGACCGCCTCGTGAGGCTTGGTGTCCGGCGTTTGTAATCTCCCGACCGGCCGCCTGCCGGTCAGCGGGCCCTCACCCCGGCCCGCTCCCAGAGGGAGAGGGAGTACGTTGTCGGGAACCGTCCACCGTTTTGGGGAGCCGTTTACGGGTTTTGGGGAGCCGTCCAACGATATCCCCCCTCTCCCTCCGGGAGAGGGGCTGGGGGTGAGGGGCGAACCACGTTTGACGCTCTGTCCGTGGGGAACGCCAGCAGCATCGGCCCCGCCTATGTCCCCTCAGCCGCAAATGGGCTGGCAGATTGGCCCTGGAGGCCGCAGAGCCAGATCCCCATCTCGTAAAGAATCAATAGCGGGATCATCATCAGCATCATGCTGGTGGGATCGGCCGGGGTGAGTAGCATCGAGAGCACGGCGATCACCAGGATTGATATCCGGCGTTTTTCGCGATAATCGTCCGCGGAAAAGATGGAGATCCGTTCCAAAAACAGCATCACCAGCGGCAATTGAAAACTGATGCCGAACATCAGCGGCAGCGTGACCGCGAAGTTGATCCACTCCGACATGCGAATCTGCGGCAACAATCCCAACCACAGGTTAAAGCTCAACAGAAACTGCAAGACGACCGGGATGACGAAGAAGAAGCAGAACGCGGCGCCCCCCAGGAACAATCCCAGGCTCATCGGCAAAAACCGATAGACCCATTTGCGCTCGTGCGGATACAGCCCGGCGGCGACGAACAGCCACAATTGAAAAAAGACCCAGGGGCTGGAAATCACGAGTCCGGATATCATGGCGACTTTGACATAGGTGAAGAACGCCTCCTGCACGTTGATCGTGATCGGCTTGAGTTGCTGGTCGGTTCCGGCGGCCTGGGGCAACCCGGAGATTGAGGCGGCGATTTTAACCATCGTCGATTTGGCGTCTGATTTGGGCGCGGGAAACGAGTCGGGGGCCGCTTCGTGCAGCACGCGCTGCAATTCCCGCAAGTCGACGCGTAGCGAGACCGCCTGGGCGTCGTCCGCTTCCTCAGTTTCCTCGGAGACCTCACCCTCCTGCGTTTCGCCGCTAAAGTATTCCTTGGCGGTTTCCCAAAACGACTTTTCGGATGTTTCCTCGACCGGCTGCCCGTATTTGGTGAGCGCCTCGTCGATGGGGGCACGGACCATGTCGATGATCGGCTTGCTGTAGGCCAACGCGGCGACGACGCCGAACACCAGGCCGATCAGCGCTTTCCAGAGGTGCACGCGAAGCACCTCCAGGTGCTCGCCGAAACTCATCGTGCTGTCGTCAAACAGGTCTTTGGACATACAGATACCTCGTAGGACGTTGTGCAGTTTCCCGGCGGAGGATGCGAACTGGGTCCGGCATGAGCGGGGCGGCGGGGAACGCGAACGAGGGAAACGCCGGCAACATATGCCGCGGACACCGCACCGCCTGCCGGATGTTGTTCAACCGGACAGGTCCGTCGGGGGGAATGGTTTGGGTGTCCGCTCGTTCGGCCCGCGTTTCAGTGCGGGAACGCTGAGCGGGAGGCTACAGCCAATCACGGATTCAGAGACGACCGCCGCCGCGCGAAAACGTGCCGTGACTTTGGGCACGCAGCCGGCCGGAGCGGCGTTTTCCATCCGCAGTTCGTTAATTGTAAAAGTTGACGCGAAATCTGCAACTGAACGCCGGACCGACGGGCGGATTGGCCGCCGCGTGTCAAATCATCGTCATCGCGTATCCGACGATCAAATAAATCAGACCGATGACCTGAATGAAAACGGGCCATTTCATTTCAGCGAAATTGATGGCCATATAAATAAACTCGGCCGGCAATCCGAACCAGAATATCAATACACACCATACGACGCTGTCGTTGAAGGAGGCCACGATGGCCATGCAATAACCGACCATGCTCACCACGCCGCCGGCAATAAAGATACCCCACCCGAGGTTGTTTACGATCGTCGAGTCGTCCGTACCCAGGGTTCCGACTATCAAGCCGAAGGCACATCCGAACAGCAGCGCCAGAGCTAGACCGATGGCGACTCCCTTGCCCGACAATCCTTCCTGGTAACCGTCCATTTCGGACAGCCGCTGGGCGCCGGGGACGTATTTCTGTTCGGCGACTTTCGTCGTGAGTTCCAAGGTTCCTTTGTTAAACAGGACAAACAGGCCCGTGGCCCGCATGAGCATCAGCGCACCGAAGCTGAGCAGCAAATGCGAGACGACCAATGCCCCAGCCATCACCCCGTAAAAAGTGTAGGGAGATGCAATTGCCTCGCCGGAGGTCAGCGAGGCGATTTCGGCGTGGTAGACTCCCGCGGCGATCGCCAGAGGCGAAAAACAGACCGTGAGCACCGTCAGCAGGATCAATGTCCACCACGCCCCATGTCCGAAGTGTTGGAAGGTCACCTGGAACAGCATTGGCGAAAGCCACGCCTTCCAAGTGATGGGCATAGCCATGTGGGCCATGGCGATGGGGACAGCCGTCATCGTCACAAGCACGGCGATTCCCAGCATCCCCCAAAATGCATAGCTGTGCCAAAGCAGAAATGGTGCGGCGACCACCACAGCCGGGGAAAAGAAAACGACCGCCCACAGACACCATTTGATGCCATGTGCAACGTTGAGGAACATGTCGAAATTGACGCGTCCGAGCGACTTCTTTTTGGCCGCCGTGGCCACAATGATCCGTAGCGTCAAACTCCACAACCAGCCGGGGAAAACGAGCCCCACGACGGTCGTAAAGCAGATGGCGAACACTTTGGGAGGCAGCCGCTCGCAGTAATTGACCAATGCCAGACAGGCGGAAAACAACAGCGACAACATGAACCAATAGCCGAACGTGCGCCAAGCGAGCGACTTGTACTCCTTCATGAACTTCCAGGAGTCGACCCATGCCTGTCTGTAGAACAGCACCGGCTCCGGGGCGCCACGTCGGCGGCGGGCGACCTCTTTTTGTGAGATCTGTCCGGTCACCAAGTCGACGCCGCATTCGCTGCAGTTGATGTCCTCGGGACCGGCAGGCGCGGCGCACACGGGGCAGATCCGCTTGTGTGCATCTTCCGCCTCGCGGAGGTTGAGATTCAACAGACCGTCGGTGCTGTCCGGCGCGGTCTG
>CALFYU010000448.1 GCA_937952455.1 uncultured Planctomycetaceae bacterium | reverse complement strand
GCGCTCCCCAGGCGTTCATCTTGCCGCCTGAGTATTCGAACCACCAGCGGAACTTTTGGCGGCGCTCTTCGGAGTAATCCGCTGCCGGCGCGGGACCAACCCAAAAATCCCAGTCGAGGCCTTCGGGGACCGGCGTCGATTCAAACGGACCTTCCGCGGGCGCGCCGCCGATGGCGACATAAGCATTGACGTTCTTGCCCAATCGGCCGCTTTGCACGATGGCGATCGCCTTGAGGAATCGGTTGTCGTTCTCGCTCCGTTGCTGCGTACCGACTTGAAACACACGGCCGGTCTCCTCTACGACGCGGCGGATGTCGATCCCCTCTTGAATGGTGAGCGTGAGCGGCTTCTCGCAGTAGACGTCGCAGCCAGCGCGGAGGGCAGCGATGGCGATCGGCACGTGCCAGTGGTCCGGAGTCCCGATGGTCACGACGTCCGGTTTTTCTTTTTCGAGCAGAATGCGGTAGTCGGTGTACTCGTTGAGCTTGCCTTCGAAGTCTTTATTGAACTCAGCGGTGTGGACGGAATCAACGTCGCAGACGGCGATCATCTTTCCAAGCTTGGCGGCTTTGCGGGCAATATATCCACCTTGGTTATACCGCGCCCGGCTGCCGCCGACGCCGATCGCGGCGACTGTCGGTTTGCTGTTGAGGTTTCGCCCGAAGACGGCATCGGGCGTCCAGATCATCGGGGCGGAAATGAGCGCGCCGGCGGCCGCCGATTTCTTGAGAAAGTCGCGTCGAGTCGTGGTCATAGAGTCTCTCTCTCGTTTCAAGAAAAGTCCGGAATATTCTCAACAAGCAGTCTTAGAACGATGGAACAAGAATCGTTATGGTGTCCCCGCAACCTTCTGATGAGCAGGGTCTCTTTCGTGCGGGGAACTCGCCGGTTGCGATCCTGTTCATCGTATTCCACCCGGCGTGCCGGTTCAATCGTACGCGGTTGGTAGAGGAGATGGGGGCATGGCCGCAAAACCATAGGCATCTCTGAAATTCGCGGCAGCGGCGAGCGTTTCAAGATGGTGCCAAAACCCTGCATTCTCCCAGTTTCTTACGCGAGTTCTTCCAACTCCGTGGGGCACGATGGGCGTATTAAGGGGGCACGATTTCGCCCGCAATCCCATTGCCGAGATTTTGCGGTTTGTAGTAAACTGCGCGATCGGCGTGCCGCTGTACCTTTGAGCCGTAGAGCCGCTGAACGCGAGTGTGATCTACGGCACAGATCATTGCCATGGAATAGGCCGAAAATAACGGTGCACCATACGGTCGATGGCATCGAATTTCTCCGGCGGTCGTCCCGCACGCCGGCATCGCGAAACACTCCCGCTAGTTGTTGCCCAGGAAATCTCTATGAGTCTCTCCCGAAATGGTTTCGGTTGGTTGTCGGCGTCGCTGCTGATCATGACAATCGGCTTGGCGCCCCGCATAGCATCCGCGCAGGTCGGAGATTTTCAAACTGATCTGTTCGGCAAGCCGGCGGCCGTGGATGCGAGCAATGCGCTCCGTTATGAAGCCACGGTCGTCCCGGAAGAGGCGGCGCCGGGGGACGAAGTCACCCTGCGACTGACCGCCACCGTGGCGCCGGGCTGGCACACGTTCTCGTTGACGCAGAAAGGGCTCGGCGGCTCGCCGACGGTGATCGAGGCGGCTGACCACGTGCCGCTGAAAAAGCTGGGAGAGCGGCTACAGCGCGAGTCGGCCGCCGGAGATTCATGAGGAGAAGTTGGGCGACACCGCGATGCGGTTGGAGGAATACCTCGGCCAAGTCACGTTCTCACGACGGTTTCAGATTCCCCGGGATGCACGTCCGGGCACAGTGACCGTTTCTGGAAAAATCACACATCAAGTCTGCAGCGAGGGGCTTTGCGTTCCAGGCAAAACGCCGTTTACCGCATCGGTCGTTATTGGCGAACGGAAACCGGGCAACGGCGCCGAACCCGGGCAGTCACGGTTTGAAAACGATTCGAGCATGTGGCTCGTATCGCTCTCGTCGGGACAAGCTGCTCCCGGTGATACGGTCGAACTTCGGGTGGAGGCCACTCTCAAAGAAGGCTGGCACACGTACGGACTGGATCAAACCCGGCCCGACGCCTTGGGGCCATATGCGACTGCGCTGCGGATCAACAAGTACGGCAACTTGAAACTCGACGGCGACTGGACAGTGGAGCCGAAACCGCACGTTGCGAATGAAGCGTGATTTGGCGGACTGTTGGTTCAGGAACATGCCGGGCGTGTCGTCTGGACTCGTTCCATCACGGTCCCTGCCAACGCGGCGCCCGGGGACTATGAAATCGGCGGAACGGCAGCTTTTCAGGCCTGTACGAATGCGAAGTGCGTCCCGCCGGTGGCCTTTGATTTTTTGGGGTCGTTGACCGTGACCGAGACTCCGCAGGCGCAGCCTGTGGTGTTTTCCGTATCCGATCCCATCAAGGGAGGCAAGGTGGCGGCGTTCATTGAGGACGCGATGGCGCAACGCGCTGAAATGCGACAAGCGCAGCCGGCCGCGGGCAGCGATGCCAACTATACCGTGGTGGGCGAGGAGTCGGAGCACGGTCTGGCGATGTATCTGGTATTTGCGTTCCTTGGCGGAATGATCTTGAACGTCATGCCGTGCGTGTTGCCGGTGATCGCGATCAAGGTGATGAGCTTCGTCCAACAGGCGGGCGAAAGCCGCGCGCGGATCTTTCAACTGAACGTCGTCTATTCGGCCGGCGTGATCGCCGTGTTTTTGATACTGGCGACGCTGGCGGTCTTTTTGGGCTACGGTTGGGGCGGACTGTTTCAAAACGCAAACTTCAACCTCATCATGGCGTGCATCGTGTTCGCAATGGGCTTGAGCTTGTTGGGCGTGTTCGAGATTCCCCTGCCGGGGATGGTCGGTACGGCCGCCGGTAAACAGCATCAAGAAGGGCTGGTGGGGGCATTCTCGACGGGTATCCTGGCCACGCTGTTGGCCACGCCTTGCAGCGGGCCGTTCTTGGGAGCGACCTTGGGCTGGTCGATCACTCAGCCTCCGTTGATCGTTTATTTAGTGTGGGGCGTGATGGGATTGGGAATGGCGTTTCCCTATCTCGTCATCGGCGCCTTCCCATCAACGGTCAAATGGCTGCCCAAGCCGGGAACCTGGATGGTGCGGCTGAAGGAATTCGCCGGTTTCGTGTTGATGGGAACGGTGATTTTCATCGTGCATATCCTGCAAGACGACTACACGATCCCAGCCCTGGTGATGCTGCTGGGGATTGCGTTGGGACTGTGGATGATCGGCAACTTGTACGACATCAATTCGCACATCCGCCATAAGACGACGGTGCGCGTCACCGCCATCGTGCTCACTGCCGTGATCTGTCTGTTTGGGTTCAATCTAACTCTCAAATCTGAGACGGAGCTGCCTTGGAAGCCCTTTACAGAATCGACATTGAGTGCGTCCTTGGCCGAGAATAAGACGGTCCTGATCGACTTCACTGCCGACTGGTGCTTGACGTGCAAGCGAAATGAAAAATTCGCGCTCAATACCCAAGAGACGCTGGATCTGGTGAAAAACCACGACGTCGTCACCCTCTATGCCGACTACACGGGCGAATCCGAGGAGATCCGGCGCTGGCTGGAGAAATTCGAGAGCATCAGCGTGCCATTGACGGTGATTTTTCCAGCGGGACAGCCGGATGAGGCGATCGTGCTCCGCGATCTCTACACACAAGCAACGCTCTTGGAAAATCTTAAGAAAGCGGTCACCGCCGGCGAGAAATCAACCGCACGCGTCGCCACATCGGACGTCCGCCGCTGATCGCCGCTGTATGCTCGGACGGCTCCGACAGCCTCCGGGCTCCGCCGGGGGGTAATGCGCTAGCATTACGCCAGCGCATCCAGCCCGTTCAGCCCGATTTCCTCGCGGCTGACGAACGGCTCGCCATAAGCTTTGCCGATCGTCCAACCCCAATACCGCGCACGATCGCGGATGTCGTCCAGCAGCGTGGGAAACGCCGTGGGCCGACCGATGACAAACTGGCTTTCGTAGCAGCCGATTGCCTCCATTTTCTGCTCGATCTGTTCACTAACGTCGATCACCAGAGACGGGTTGGGAGGGAGCCGCAGGTGGATGGGCCAATAAGAGGGAATTCGCGGCGGCCAATACGGTTCGCCGGGGAAATCCGTGCGGGACAGCTTGGCCCAAAAGCGTGCGGCGTCGCAAAGATCGCTGGCGACTACGTGGTCGGGATGCGCATCGTCCCAGTAGGGCGCTAAGATTGTCTGCGGGCGGGTGCGGCGAAATACGCCGGCCAAGGCCCGCCGCGCCTCGAGCGTGTGCTGCAAGCTGCGATTTGGCAGGCCGAGGTTTTCTCGAAAATCGAGACCGAGCACCTCTGTCGCCGCGGCCGTTTCCCGTTCGCGAATCGCCGGGCTGCCGTGCGGCGTCGGTTCACCGGACGTCAACTCCACCACGCCGACCCGGAGTCCCTGCTGCTTACTGCGGAGGATCGTGCCCCCGGCGCCGATCTCCGCATCATCGGGATGCGGTGCCACCACGAGCAAGTCGAGCGGAGTTTCTGAATCAGTCATGACGCAGTCCGTATTCTTAAGTCGGAGCGAGGCTCCTGCCGGGCCGCGCTGGACCATGGATATTCGTAATCCGCGCAGCTAATCGCCGATCGTGAATTTCTGGTCAGTCTATCGAAAAATGTCATGCTTTGGTCGTGGGTGGCCCAGCCAGAACTGGCTGGGTCGCGAAGCGACAAGAAGCGGCGCCATGTGCGTCAATTGTTGAATGGGCGCACATGGCGCAGCTTCTTGTGCCTGACGGCACCCAACCGCTACGCGGTCGGGCCACCCCTGAAAAG
>CALFYU010000447.1 GCA_937952455.1 uncultured Planctomycetaceae bacterium | reverse complement strand
TTGATTCTTTTCACCTTTCTCGCGTTTCTCGCGGCGGTGCGAACGCTGCAAACGTACGTTGTGGAGATCATTCAGAGGCGGTTGTTTGCGAGAGTGGCGGCCGATTTGGCCTTTCGATTGCCGCGCGTGGAGACGCAGGCCACGGACAACGAATATGTTCCGGAATTAGTGAACCGCTTTTTTGATATCGTTACCGTCCAGAAAGTTGCGTCACAATTGCTACTCGACGGGTTGGGGTTGATCTTATCTGCGTTCATCGGGATGGCAGTTCTCGCCTTCTATCATCCTTGGCTGCTGGGCTTCGACGTCGTCCTGCTGGCATCGATCGTCTTTGTCGTTTTGGTATTGGGGCGGGGCGCGGTTGCCAGCGCGGTTAAGGAGTCAAAACACAAATACTATATGGCTGCTTGGCTGGAAGACATCGCGCGATGCCCGACCGCGTTTCGCAACAGCGGCGGAGCGGAGTTCGCCATGGAGCGCGCCGATCGCTTCGTTCACGAGTATCTGTCGGCCCGCAAGACGCATTTTCGCATCTTAATGCGGCAGATCATCTTTTCACTCGGCTTGCAGGCGGTCGCCAGCACCGTCTTGCTGGGGATTGGGGGGTGGCTGGTAATTAACGGCGAGCTGACGCTGGGACAACTCGTGGCGGCCGAGCTGATCGTCACGATGATCGTGGGCGCGTTCGCCAAGCTGGGGAAGCACATGGAGAGCTTCTACGATCTGTTGGCATCGGTTGATAAATTGGGCGTTTTGTTCGATCTCCCGGTGGAGCGACAATCCGGCCTGCTGGGTGACGGCAATCTGGAACCGATCGGCGTCGAGATCAACGCCGTCTCCTATTCGTGGCCAGGGCGCAGGACCTCTCTGGAATCGGTGTCCGCGACCATAGCTCCGCGCGAAAGTGCATGCATTTTCGGGGGGGCGGGTACGGGCAAGAGCACGTTGGTCGATTTGATCGGCGGACTGAGGTCGCCGACGGTTGGTCACTTGACGATAGACAACTGCGATCCGCGCGACTTGCGGCCTGACGTGCTTCGTCAGCGGGTCGCGGTCGTGCGGCACCACGAAGTGTTCCAAGGCACGATTGACGAAAACGTGCACTTGCATCGCGAGCACATTTCATCGAGCGACGTACGTGAAACCCTTCAACAACTCGGTTTGCTGGACTCAATTCTTCGTCTCGATCAAAGCCGGGAGACGCGGTTGAGCAGCAGTGGTTCGCCGTTGACGTCGAATCAGTGCCGGTTGCTGGCAATCGCGCGGGCCGTGGTGGGGCGACCGGGCCTCCTGATCATCGACGGCGTGTTGGACGCCCTTGGGGACCAGGAACTGGAGCCAGTGCTGGACTTTTTGCTCGCGCCTGAACGCCCCTGGACCTTGGTGATTGCCACCGGCCGGGAGACGATCGCGCAGCGGTGCGGCGACCGCATCGACCTGAACATTCAATCGATCCCGACGAACTCTTGAATTGGACCCTGCCATGATTTCCACAACCGCCGCGACTGAAACCAAGCCGAAGAAGCCGCGCCGTATGCTCGCGCCGGCGGCGTACAGTGAAACGGCCATGCCCTCATTGCGGCTGGCCCGTTCGTCTCGCATGGCGCGGCGGCTGGGGAAATACCTGTCGTTTCTGATGATCGCGGGATTTGTCGTGATCGCGTTTGCCCCCTGGCAGCAGTCGGTCAAAGGGACGGGCGACGTGATTGCCTACGCGACTGACGAGCGGCAGCAGGTCCTGGAGGCGCCAATCAAAGGCCGCATCGTCCGATTGGGGGAAGGGATCGTTGAAAATGCCTACGTCAAGAAAGGACAACTGATTGCCGAAATTGCGGACATCGATCCGGCCTACCTCGGCCGGCTTGAGAATCAACTGCTGGCGACAAGAAATCAAATTGATGCGGAGCAGCAGTTTCTGGAGGCCAGCCGCAATAATCTCGCCGCCGCCCGCACCATTGTCCAATCCTACGAGTCACAGGTGAGAGCCTATGAGTCGGTCAAGACCGAAATCGTCGCAGCGGCGGACGCCGGCGTGAAATCGGCGGAGAACAAAGTCGATGCAGAACTGCAACAACTCGAAGAGCACAAAGCGGCGCTGGCGCAACTGGAACTGGACTACGACCGTCAAAAAACGCTCTACGAAGAAAAGATCGCGTCGCAGCTTAAGTTTCAAGAAGCGGAGCGGAAGCTGAAGGAGGCCCAGGCCAAAGTGGCGAAGACGGAACAATACGTTGCCTCGGCGCGGAACGATCTTGCCGAGAAAAAGAGCGAGCGCAGCGCCAAAGCCCAAAAGGCCCAAGCTGACATCGATTACGCCAACGCGACGCTGCGCAAGGCAACCGCCGACGTGGCCAAGGCGGAAAGCGACGTCGCCAAGGCTCAGGCCAGCCTGAACAAGGCCCAGAAAGAATTGTTGGATGCGGAAACCAAGGTCGCCCGTCAGCGCAACCAATCGGTCACGGCTCCGTTCGACGGTTTCGTGACGCAAATCACCCCTAATCAGGGCAGCCAGATTCTCAAAGAAGGCGATCCAATCTGCCGCATTGTTCCGGAAACGACGGACCGGGCAGTGCAAATTTGGTTGGACGGAAACGACGCCCCGTTGGTGGAAGCCGGTCGTCACGTGCGACTGCAGTTTGAGGGATGGCCTGCCGTGCAGTTCGCAGGCTGGCCGTCGGTCGCCGTGGGAACGTTCGGCGGCGACGTCGTCTCCGGGGATGCAACCGACGACGGCAAAGGACGCTTTCGGATTCTCGTGCGTCCGGACGAGTCGGATCGTCCCTGGCCAGGCGACCGTTACTTGCGGCAGGGCGTGCGGGCCAACGGCTGGGTCCTGTTGAATCAGGTGCCGCTCTGGTACGAAATCTGGCGAAACTTGAACGGCTTCCCGCCCGTCGTTTCGCCGGACGAGCCGAAGCAAAAAGGCAAGAAGCCGCCGCTGCCCAAATCGTGAGTCGGGCTTAAGGGGCAGGTACCGGCCAGTCGTCCGCCAAGGCCGCCGCGTAATCGGCGGCCGCCGTGAAGTACTCGAGCAGCGAGTCGACTTCCTGGTCGGCCGCTTCGATGGCCGCACGTTCACGAATGAAGACCGCCAACAGGTCGGATTGGCCCAACTCGAATTTTCTGCGTTCCACCTCCGCCATGTATTCGGCCAGTTCCCGCGACTCCCGCGCCTTACCGACGCGGTCGTAGGCGGCCTTCAGGCCGGCGTAGGCAAATTGAACGTCCGCGATGATCTTGTCGACGGTGTACTTTCGTTTCGCCGAGACTTGGGACATTTTTGCCTGGGCAGCATGGATTTTGCCGCGGGCCATCCGCCGCTGAATCGGCACGTTGACAAAAATTCCGGCTTCGAGTTCAAAGGGGGACTTGTCCCGCTTATCGCTCGTCGGTTTGCCCACGTCTTGGGAGCTGACGATTTGCGCGTCGACTTCCGGGAGGTATTCATTGTGGGCCTGGGACAGGTCCACGTTGACTTGGCGGTTGAGCGCATCGAGCGCCATTAATTCTGGACGCTGAGTGAGCGCCAATTGGGCGTCACTTTGCATATTCGATTCGTAGACTTCAGCCGGCTCGGGGAAGGCCCCGAGCTGCATTTGCTCCAAGACGACCGGCTCGCCGGCCTGGGAGCGGTAAAAGAGCGACAGCTTGACGGCCGCTTGTTGAATCTTACGACCCCGGTCGATGAGATTTGATTCCCGCAAGGCGATCGAACGGAGATTGTCTTTGAGGGCCGGCGGTTCAAGGTCTCCCTCTTCGACGCGGCGTTCCAGCTGTGCGTTTCGCCTCAGGGACAAGTCGAGCGCCATTTGGCCGATCTTGTACTTTTGTCCGGCGGCGACCCAACTCCAATAGGCGACGCTGGCTTCGCGCACGAACCAGATCAGTTGTGCGCGAACTTCTGGGCGGACGCGCTGTTGTTCGTATGTCGCCCGCCACAATTTTGCACGGCGGGAATCGATTTCGCGGTTGCGGGCCAAGGGAATCACGACGCCCGCTTTAAATTCGCCGCCGTCGTTGGTCTGGCGTTCGAGGTACCAAGGCTGAAACGAACCGCGGCCGACGCGGTAGCCGCTGAAGAATTCCCCACCGCTATAAATGGGCTGATCGATGCCAATCAGTTGGCGATAGGTTTTATAGAAGCCCATCGGTCCGTTTTCGCTGGCCGCTTTGAGCTTGGTGTCGAATTCTCCCCATGCGGCGAGTTGATTGCCGTCGGCGATTTGGTTCTCCAGGAGAGCGGCCTCCAGCAACGGATAGGAACGATGCACGGAGGCAACGACATCATAAAGCCCGACATCCCCTTCGCCGGCATAGAATATGTCAGTCATGCTGGGAGAGTCGCCCACTGCCAGCATCTTGTCGGCGCCCTCCTCTTCGGGCGACTCGACGTCGGGAAGTGGCTGAATTTCGGCAGGCGGTTCTGTCTCGATTTCCCCCTCAGTTGTGACCTCCTGGGCAACCTGTTGGATGTTGCCAGTGTCGTGCGGCTCGGGCCTCACCTGACCCGCGTCGGCAATGGTTGCACGATCGACCTGCGACGTCGGAACGTCCTGATTTGCCGCCACACTGTGGTGTGCCGACTCACGTTCTTGAAAGATCATGCACCCGCTACCGGACGTCAGGAGCAGAAGTCCCAAGGTGACTCGAATAATACGCATCGGCAGTCCATTTCGATCGGCGTCGTATTCCACGGCCTCAGTGCGCACAATCACCCGCCACAAATTATCCAATTGGAATTATCGGCACGGCTTCTCATGCGAGATAACGATTTGCAGAGTCGCCCAGTGACAATTCGGCGAACCAAAAGGCACCGGCCGGCGGCGAGCAATCGCCATCTCGCGATCCGTGTCGGCAAACGCGTGCCGGCGCGAATTCGCGGCGAGACTTTCGAGATACAAGACTTGGAAGTTTGCCCGCATTGAGTTTGTGAGATGGCCATCGCCGCCGCACACGGCAAGACATCGCACGTTTTGAGTCGGTCGTCAATTTGCTCACCGTGAATCATGAGCGACCGCCTTTGCAAAGAGCGGGGACTAAGTTAAGCTACATATAGACATCCCTTTATGTGAGCGAGGCATATGCGAGTTTCGAGTTTTCGGTGGTCAGTCCTATTGGTCCTGGCAGCTATTGCGCCGGCAACCGCCATTGCCGAGGAGATTTCCTATCTCAACGATGTGATGGCGGTGTTGTCCAAAGCGGGCTGTAATCAGGGGATCTGCCACGGCAATAAATTCGGAAAAGGGGGCTTTCGACTCTCCTTGCGCGGGCAGGATCCGGGCTTTGACTATGACGTGCTGACCCGCGACCTCTTTGCCCGCCGCGTGAATTCGCAACATCCGTCCGAGAGTCTGTTATTGCTGAAACCCACAATGCAGGTGGCCCACGAGGGGGGACGGCGATTCGATGTCGATTCCGTCGAGTACAAGATTCTGCTTGCGTGGCTTGAGGCGAACATGCCGCGTGAGACCGAGCCGGCGCGGCAATTGACTGGCCTGAAGGTGAGTCCTCCTGAACAAATCCTGTTCGGCGAGGCGACGCAGATTCAACTGCAAGTCGAAGCGGAGTTTTCGGACGGGGCGAAACGCGACGTGACCCGTTTGGCAGTCTATGATCCCGTAAAACAGATCGTGGAGGTCACCGCGAACGGACTCGTGCAGCGGCAACAGTTCGGCGAAACATGGGTCAACGTGCGGTACTTGGACCAACAACAGGCTGTACGCGTGGCGTTCATTGCGGAACGGCCGAATTACCGCTGGAGCGGCGCCGCACCGCGAAATGCAATTGATGAGCATGTCTTTGCAAGACTGAAACAACTGCGGTTGAACCCCGGCCCGCTGTGCACGTACGACATCTTTGTTCGCCGTACGTACCTAGACCTGCTCGGGCTGCTGCCGACGTCGATGTACGCGCGCCGATTTCTCTCCGAGCAGCATGATGACAAACGAACGCGACTGATAGATCAATTGTTGGAGCGTCAGGAATTTGCCGACTATTGGGCGCTCAAGTGGTCTGACTTGCTCCGCAACGAAGAAAAGACGCTCGACCGCAAGGGGGTGACAAACTTTCACGCGTGGATCCGCCGGGCGTTTGCGCGCAACATGCCGATGGATCAGTTTGTCCGCGAACTGATCGAGGCTCGGGGATCGACTTATGAAAATCCGCCGGCAAATTACTATCGCGCGCTGCGCGATCCGCTGACCCGCGCCGAGTCGACGGCGCAGCTGTTTTTGGGCATCCGGCTGCAATGTGCCAAATGTCACAATCATCCCTTCGACCGCTGGACACAGGACGATTACTACGGCTGGGCCAACCTGTTTGCGCAGGTGAATTACAAAACGGTCAATAACACTCGCAAGGATCGATTGGACAAGAACGAGTTCATCGGCGAACAGATTGTCTACATGACCTCGCAAGGAAACGTGAAACATGCCGTCACCAATCGGCCGGCGCCGTCGAGGTTTTTGGGGGATTCCGAACAGAGCATAGACGAGAATGATGACCGGCTGCTGCAGTTGTCCGCGTGGATCGCGTCGCCCGAAAATCGACAATTTGCCCGCGCTCAGGTGAATCGCATCTGGTATCAATTGATCGGACGGGGGATTGTCGATCCGATCGACGATTTCCGCATTACCAATCCGCCGTCGAATTCCGAACTCTTGGAGGCATTAACG
>CALFYU010000446.1 GCA_937952455.1 uncultured Planctomycetaceae bacterium | reverse complement strand
CCGGTTACGAATTCAGCGTCGAAGCCAATCCCGCCGGGCTAGACAAGGATAAGACCGCCGTTCTGGCGGATGCCGGCGTCAATCGCGTCAGCCTGGGGCTTCAATCGTTCGACGCCGACGTACTGACCGTCCTAGAGCGCGATCACCGTCAGGCCGAAATTGACGCGGCACTGAACGGATTGCGCCGCAGGATCGATAATATCGCCCTCGATCTAATCTTCGCCGTTCCGGGTCAATCGCTCGCGCTGTGGAATGCGACGCTCGAGACGGCCATCGCTTACGCCCCACAACATCTCTCGACCTATGGGCTGACGTTTGAAAAGGGGACCGCCTTTTGGACGCGGCGCGAGAAATCACAGCTCATCCCCGCGACTTCGGAACTGGAGCGGGAGATGTACGCACTCGCCATTGAAAAGCTCCCCGCCGCCGGATTCGAACATTACGAGATCTCGAACTTTGCCCGGCTGGGATATCGTTGCCGGCACAACGAGGTCTATTGGACGGGGCAACCGAATGAGGCCTTCGGTCCGGGAGCGGCGCGGTATCTCGGTGGACGGCGGACGACGAACCATCGCAGCGTCACGACCTGGCTGAAACGAACATTGGCCGGCGAATCGCCCGTCGGCGACACGGAAATGCTCTCCCCGGAGGAAAGCGCGCGGGAAGCGATCGCACTGGGATTGCGGCGACGCGCCGGGATCGATTTGGCGGAGTTTCGCCAGCGCACCGGTTACGATCTGATCGAATTGGCCGGTGATACGGTCGAGGCACTCACCGCACGGGGCTGGCTGGAGCGTGACAACCACGGGATTCGGTTATCGCCTGAGGGGCTGTTCTTTGCGGATTTCGTGGCGGGCGAATTCTTGTGAGGTGGTGGGAAGATTGTGTCGCGTCACACTTTGTTTATGCCTGGACGAAGGAGGTTTTTCTGGTCTTGCAAAGTAACTCGAAGTAAGGCGACGTTGAGGGAAATGCAGGAAATTATGGGAAAGTGCTCGAAAGTACCGCGTAGTCTAGGGCAGAATGACGGATGGGTATCCCGTTGTCCGGAATGAAACGAGGGACGCAGGGGGACAAACTAGGAATGAACGAACGCCCGAAGCCACGACTATCATTCGTTGAACCAGAGTATGCCGAAATGGCTTTGGCAAGCCGCAAGGCGTATTTGCCCGAATTGCTAGATATGATAGCGTCGGAGCCGGAAAAGCTGCGTCAGACAAGGTATAGCAGTCTCGCCGATGGGTATAAGGCAATAGGGCGGTACTTGTATGCGTTGGGTTTTCCAATGGAAACTGTTAAGGATGCCATTCGAAAGGCGGCCAATGCCTATTTGGAGGTATTCCAGTTACGTGGAACCGATCCGGCATTCCCCGCATACACCTTTACCTACGACCCTAACCATGCGCCCGGAACCCCCGAAAGTATGGTCGAATTCAAGCCAATTCACGGAGAAGGGGCGATGGATTATTCTTTGACGAATTCGCACAAGGGTTTTGCCGCGGTTTGCGAAGCACTGATTGCCGGAGAGGACGAACTGGCTACGAGAATCGCGGGATTGATTTGGGACCCACCCAATGCCTCTTACATCGGCCCACGGTCGTTTTGCACTCCCAACGACCAACATCTTGGGTATGGCTTGCGCGAGTTTTTTGGGGGGTGTTTCAATGCAATGGAGGCCGAATTGGCACAAATCAGAGTTCGCCAATCCGACGATGCAATCAGTCATCAAGCTTCCATGCTGCAGGCACTGGCAACGAAGGATGACGTAGAATTTTGTAGCAGTCTCGATGCGCTTTTAGTTCGGCACGCGAAACTAGCGAACTCAAAAAAAAACCGCCGCGACACTGACTTCTATATCTGTACTCGCGGTCTGGGATTGTGTCGGTTGGCACTAAGGCATCGGAATTTGGCGACTGAAGACCTCCCACAAGACAATGTCTTCTTGCCGGTCGAACTGATCACGACGGAGACGTAATCAGTGATTGTCCTATATTGGAGAACGTCATGGCTGTCGAGAAGATTCCTGAAGTAGTGGCGAATCGGCGGCTGATTTCGCACTTCCAGTAGCGTCAAGTGGGTTCCTTGAGCCAACAACTTGCCACACCGGCAAACCCCACTTAGAATGCATCGCGAGGTTGGCACTTCTGACGAATTCTACGGTCAAAACCCGAGGCCCGCATGCTGCAGCGACGCGAATATTTTCCCAACGTCATCGAAATGAACTACCAGGCCCGGCAGCGGCTGGGGTGTTGCGTTTACCTCATCTTTGATCAATCCGAATGGATGCTGATCGACATCGGCTATGAGGAGACGGTGCCGGAAATCGTCGAGTTGATCCGGCAAATGGATTTTCCGCTGGCCAATTGCAAGTATCTGGTGCTGACCCATCCCGACGTCGACCACGCCCAAGGGGCACGCAAATTCTGCGAATTGGTCGGCAACACGCAAGTCGTCGCCCATCCGGCGGCCGTCAAGCCGTTGGCTGAAGCGGACCGAATCCGCACGTTCGCTGAGATCTCCGCACAGGGGATCTCGCTCGATATCCAGCCGATCCAGGTCGATCGGCAGGTCAACGACGGGGACGTTCTCGAGGTTGGGGAGATCAAAATCGAGGTCTGGCACACGCCAGGGCACACCGACAGCCAGTTGGCTTTCCGCTGGAACGAGCTACTATTCTCCGGCGACAATATCTTTCGCGACGGCGGCGTCGGCGCGATCGATGCGCATCACGGTTCCGATATTCCCGCATTCATCAAGTCGCTCCAGCGCATCAAAGACTCCGACGTCAAATGGCTGCTCCCCAGCCACGGACCCGCGTTTCGAAAAGACGATGCCCTGCTGCAACAAGCGATCGACCGCTTGGACGCCTATCAGCACCTTTCCGATTTCGGCACCTGCGCCATCGACTGGCCGCTGTTGGATGAGTGGGAAGACGATCTGATCGCCGGAAACTTACCGGATCACGCGTCGTAATTGCGCAGATCGCGGCCTCACTTATCGGCGTCGAAAAGCGCTTCCATCACGTAATAGCCGGGCATCGTCATGCCCAGTTTGTGATAGGTCCGTTGCGCGCATTCATTCTCCCGTTCGACGTACAGCCGCAGACCGACGATGTTGTCGTCCGCCGCGGCTAACCGATACAGGTGCTCATACAGCGCCCGAAACACGCCGCGGCCGCGGAAATCCGGCTGTACGTAGACGCTTTGCAGCCACCAGATGTCGCCGTTGCGCCAGTCGCTCCACTCCCGCGTGAACATCACCTGCCCGACAACGCGCGCCTCGATCACCGCCACGTAGTACTGCGCTTTCCGCTCATCCAAAAGCGCCGCTCGGACGCCCGGTTCGAGTTTTTGCGGCGAGAGCTGCTTCCCTTCAGTCTCGGCCGCCAGCGCAGAATTTGCGGCGGCAATCACCGGCCAATCTTCGAGTACGGCTTGGCGGATCTGTATCGAACTCATTGGCGGTGTCCGGCTCCCGGCAGAGGATTTTGGGCAGGGCGTGTCGTGCCAGTAAACCGCATTTGCGGGCACAGATCGAGCCTTCGCGGGACTTTTCGCCTGCCCGTGTGCGCCGGGCAGGTTTCGTGAAAAGCATCTTGCGGGGGGAACGGAATGTTCCGGTCATGACGCCCACTCCGCCTCGTCGGGGAGCGGCGGTTTGAATTTTGAGAAATCAGGCGGACTGGATGGGATTCCATGTCAGAACGCGCCGCGCAAATGGCGATATTGGGATATATGGGAATTGCAAGAAGAATTTGCGGCTCGCCTAGAACTTTCCGTTTGACACGCTCAAACCCATGATTTCCCCGGCGAATGCTGGGAAGTTGCCGACCGGCGTGACCCCCATCCCGGCCAAGGGGGCGGCTCCACGAACGACTGCCGGCCGCGTCAAGTTGCCGCAGTCAGAGGCCAACCGGTTGACGGCGTCGAACCTAAGGGCAGGACTGAGTCAGCAAGGACATCACAAAATTCCATTAACCAGACATAAATCCGTATCTGAGGGAGCGAACCTTGGACAACTCTGATATCAGGAATCTCGACGTGAAAAATCATTCCGAACCTTCAATGTTTGAAATCAGTAAGCCGTATTGGGTCATGCTGTTCGCCGGACTGGCCGTGGCCATGATCGGATTGCACTATCTGGTTACCAAGCCGCTCGAAATGCAAATGGCGATCATGCAACAAGAAATCGATCTGGTGCATCGGCAGATGAACGAACTGGTCGACATGCGGAGCAGCGTGAAGAACACAAACACTCTGCTCAGCGGCCTGCAGACGCAACAGCAACAACTCGCCGAAGCGCAAAACGCGCTGGCCAAGGTCCGGCAACTGCGAGTCGCGGTCGCCGCCGAGGCGCGTCAAGTGAATACGTCGTTGTCGCAATTGCGGGACATCGCCGAATTGCAGGGCGTGTTGCTGGACAATCAGGCGCTGACCGCTTCAGCGCGGAAGGCCCTCGATGGCATGGCTGACATCCAGAACCAACTGGTCAACGAATACGTCTCGACCCCCACAGCTCACGATACACTGCAGGAGATGATCGACCTCAATGAAATTGTCCGTGCGCAACAGGTCAACATGCAAGACGCCGACCAGGCGCTAACCGCGTTGGTCAACATGAAGACCCAACTGGTCGCGCAAGCGGACGACCTGCCCAAGGCGCACAACAACCTGACGCAGTTGATCAACCTTAAGGACCGGATTCGCCAAGACGCCGCCGACCTGGCACAGGCACAAGCCGCCGCCGACGGTGTGATCGACCTCAAAGAGAAGATCGAAACGCGTGCCGGCGATACCGCCGCCGCAACGAACGTCGTCGACGAGCTGTTCGGACTGCGGGATCAGATCTCCGCCGGCCGGCAGGACGTGGCTGCCGCGCAGGCCAATCTAGACACGCTGCTGGCAATCAAGGATTCGCTCAACGCCCAAAACGACAAGCTGGCCGATGCCATTCAGACGCTGGAAATCCTCGTCGACTTCCAGGATGAATTCGAAAGCCGCATCGCCGGCTTGGGGGCCATGCGACAGGGACTGACGGAATTGATGTTGATGGAAACCAGCATCGGCCGCCTGACGCGGGCCTTGCAGCCGCTGGCCGAATTGGGCAACCTCCGCCGGCTGGGCAATTCGGAGCTCCGCGACGCCGCACGCGTTGTCTTGGAAAAACGGAATGCCCGCATCGGACTGAAGTCGGACGATCTGGTGCACGAATCACCGGTGCCGGAGGCCGACGGCGAGACGATCCCCGAGCTGGAACCGGTTCCCTTTCCGGTGACCGACGAAGAAGCAGAGATCGATTTCAACGAGATCCTCGACATCGAGTAAGGGTCGGTCGCTGAAATAAAACGGGGCAGCAAAGAGTAACGGCGGGAAGCCATCTTAGAAGGGCTTCCCGCCGTTTTTTTCTTTTTGTGGCGCAAAGCCGACGGGTTAGTCGACAACTCCGTGGGCGATTTCGTCGCCGGCAAAGTGTTCATAGAACAGATGGCCGATTTCATCGCTCAAGCGGGACATATACAGGGCCTTGAACCGGTCGCGCGGGATTTCGTGGGCTGGCTTGGCGACGCGGATCGGATAGACCGAAACGACTTCCTTGGCAAAGATCTCTTCGCCCTCGTCTTCGTTCATGTCGAACACTTTGACCATAGCGGTCGTCCGACCGCGATACAGCTGCATCGTCCCTTTCTCATACAGGCTATATTCCTGCATGTCGATGTACACGACCCAGTCCGCCTCGACGGCCCGGCCGACTTCCGCGGGGGAATCCCAGTCGTCGTGTTGGTCCAGCCAATTCTGCACGGCCGAGGGGGCGATAACCTTCATTCCGTGGCCGT
>CALFYU010000445.1 GCA_937952455.1 uncultured Planctomycetaceae bacterium | reverse complement strand
GCGGCCGCTGTGGGACTTGAAGCATCCCGACGATCCCGATTGGAAACACGAATAATCAAACGGCCGACTCCATGAGCGAAACCGCGTATCCCATTTCACACGAAACTGATCCCCCGCCGCCGGGATTGGACGGGGACGGTTTGTCGCATCTGGACACCAAAAAAGTGGGCATGGCCACCTTTTTGTGTTCCGAAGCGGCATTCTTCACGACGTTGCTCGTGGCCTATGCGCTCTATATCGGCAAGGACATTAGCGGACCCACGCCGGCCGAGGCATTGAGTTTGCCCCTGGTGATCGTCAACACAATCATCTTGCTCAGCAGCAGCGTGACGATTGCCGTGGCGATGAAACGCTATGAACAGGGGCACGCGGCGCCGTTTCGGCTGTTCCTGGGACTGACGATTCTGCTGGGAGCGGGATTCATCGCCGGGACGGCCTACGAGTGGATGGGCCTGATCGAGGACCATGGGCTGACAATCAGCCGCAATCTGTTCGGCACGACATTTTATACGTTGATCGGCTTCCATGCGGCGCACGTGACGATCGGTCTGATCCTGATGACGACGCTATTGGGAATTCACATCGCCGGACATCTGCCGGCCGAGAGCCCGGCGGCGGAATTGATATCGTGGTATTGGCACTTTGTGGACGGCGTGTGGATTGTCGTGTTTACCTTGGTTTATTTGATTGGCCGCTGACCGGCGCGGCGTTGGAATCGTTCCCTTGACTTCAGTTCCCGAACAACACGAATCTGGCCAGCCGCCACACGAGGGCGCGCCCGAAACGGTCGAGATGCCCAACGCCACGGCGTCGCCGATGGTGATGGCATTTGGCCTGACGCTGATGCTGGCCAGTGTGGTGATGCACATGGCGTTTGCGGTCGTCGGGTTGGTGATTGCCGTGTGGGGGCTGGTGACTTGGATTCGCCACCTGTCACCCCATGTCGGGGTGCACTTCGAAGAATGGGTGCCCGAGGGTTCCCGCCCGCAGCCGGTCCAACCGTCGACGCGCGGGGTGGCATCGATCAAAGCAGGGATGCCCGGCCATCGCCTGCGGGTGCCGGCGGAGATTTATCCCTATTCGGCCGGCCTCAAAGGGGGCCTGATTGGCGGGGCGATGATGGCGCTGACGGCGCTGATCTACGGGCAAATCAGCGGACATGGCATCTGGTATCCCGTGAATTTATTGGCGGCAATGGTGTTGCCGTCGTTCAACGAAATGGCACCGGACGACCTCGATAAATTTCACCTGAGCGGATTGATCGTGGGCACGGTGATCCACCTCGTGACCTCGGTGATTGTGGGGTTGTTTTTCGGCGTAATTCTGCCGATGTGCCCCCGCTGGCCGCTGTTGTGGGGCGGATTGGTGGCTCCGCTATTGTGGTCCGGGTTCATTTATGGATTCATGGGGGTCCTCAATCCGGTGATGAACGAACGGGTCGACTGGCCCTGGTTTTTTGTTTCACAATTCGCTTTCGGAATCACACTCGGCTTCGTCGTGATGCGCTCGACGAAGGTGCAAATCGAACAAGTCCTGCAACAACAGAGCACGCCCCCGGACCAATCGTGATCGAACAACTCTTCACATCTCGGCCCAGAAGACGCCAGAAACCGCTGTGCGGTGTTTGGTATCGGCTGCACGGATGGTTGTGCGTGCTGCCGCTGTTGTGCTGTGCGGGTTGCTTTGATTCGCTGCCCGGCAAACCGACCGAAGCGGAACGCTATCGCCGGCCGAATACGATCATGGATTTCGCGACGCTTTATAAGACGCACTGTTCCGGTTGTCACGGGGCCAACGGGGACTGGGGCCCGGCGCCGCCGCTGAACGATCCGATGTTTCTAGCGATCTGTTCGGATGAGGAGCTCAAAAAAATTCTCACGTACGGTCGTCCGGGAACGCCCATGCCAGCGATTGCCAAGCAACACGGCGGCGCGCTGACCGACGCACAGATCGACTCGCTGATCGCCGGCATTCGCAAAACGTGGGGCAAAGAGGTCACACCGTCCGATCCGCCAATTCCGAAGTACCTTCCGCCCGAAGCGGCCGGAAATGTGGAGGCGGGCAAAGACCTGTTCGCAAGTCACTGCGCCGGCTGTCACGGCAACGCGGGTCGCGGAGGTGATATGGCCGGGGCGCTGAACGACAGCGGCTTTTTGGGAACGGTCAGCGATCAGCTTCTGCGGCGGATTATCATCACCGGGCGGCCCGATTTGGGGATGCCGAATTATCGAGACGCCGGCAGCAAACCGCTCACGTCGGAGGAAATCGCCGATCTGGTGGCGCTTTTAGCGTCGTGGCGGACGGCGGACGAAGGGCTTACGAACGAAACTGACGCGGCAAGGACTTCGGAATGAACACACACACCGGCGACCCGCCCCCCGCGGAAGCGACCACGACACGGCGGGGTTTCATGGAGTACTTCAGTTGGCTGCTGCTGGCTGCAGGCAGCGTGGCGGCCGCGATTCCCATTCTGGGATTCTTCCTGGGGCCGGTGCTCAAACCGCGCCAGGATGAATGGGTCGACTTTGGGCCGCTGGCGGACTTTCCGGAAAACTCGACGCGGCTGGTGGACGTGTTGAATCCGCTCCGAGAGAAGAACGACGGAATGACCGGTAAGCTCGCGGCCTACGTACGGCGTATCGAGGGCGAGAGCTTTCAGATTTTTTCGACGCACTGCACGCATCTGGGATGTCCGGTCTCGTGGTTTCAGGAATCGGGGCTGTACATGTGCCCCTGTCACGGCGGGGTTTATTACGAAGACGGCGGTCATGCCTCCGGGCCGCCGCCGCGCGGGTTGTATGAATTCGAGCATCGTATTAACGACGGCCGTTTGGTGGTCAAATTGGGCCACTTACCGACCTTGCAAGATCCGGGCAGCGCGGATGTGTCGGGGGAAACGTCGTGACAACGGCAGTTAAGGGATTTCGATCGCGATGAAACAGGCAATCGGCAAACTGTTGTGGTGGTTCGAAGAGCGGCTCGAACTGCGCACGTCGCTGTGGACGGTGATGCGGCATCCAATCCCCCGCGACCTCCGCACACAGGTGGGTTGGCTGTACGTGTTCGGCAGCACCGCCATGACCCTGTTCGTGCTGCAGATCGTGACCGGTATCGGCTTGGGGATGGTCTACGTTCCGTCCGCCGGTGAAGCATACGAAAGTCTGGAGCACATCAACTACAACGTCGAACTGGGTTGGATGCTGCGGGCGATTCACAACTGGTCGGCCAACGGCATGGTGGTGTTGGTCGTTGTGCATATGACGCAAGTTTTTCTGATGGGGGCCTACAAGTATCCCCGTGAACTGACCTGGATGGTGGGCGTGGTGCTGCTGTTGCTGACGGTCGGCATGGCGTTCACGGGGCAAGTATTGCGCTGGGACGCCGATTCCTATTGGGGCCTCGGCGTGGGCGTGGCCATGGTGGGCCGGATTCCCTGGATCGGTCCCGAATTGGTGGAATTGATGCTGGGCGGACCGTCGGTCGGATCGGCGACCTTGAGCCGTTTCTTTGCGCTGCACGTGTTTGTAATTCCCGGACTGCTCTTTTCCGCGTTGGCGGTGCACCTGTATCTCGTCGTCCGCAAGGGAATCTCCGAACCGCCGCAACCGGACGAACCGGTCGATCCGGCGACCTATGAAGAGAAATATGAAGCGAAACTGAAAACCGGCGATCCGTTTTTCCCGGACGTCTTTTTACGGGACGCCGCTTTTATCGGACTGACCCTGTTGGTGGTCGTGGGAGTATCGGCCATTTTGGGGCCGGACGGTCCCGGGATTCCACCCGATCCGACGTTGATGCATGTCGAACCGGTGCCCGATTGGTACTTCCTGCCGGCGTTTGCTGTATTGGCGCTCAGTCCGCCGTCGTTGGAGACAGCCATCATTCTGATTGCTCCGGTGATCGGGGTGGGTATCATGTTGCTGCTACCGGTTTTCTCCGGAACGGGACAGCGCAGTTGGCGGCGGCGCCCGGTGGCGGTGTTGGTGGTGATCGCCTGCTTCCTCTGTTACGGCGTGCTGTGGGAATTGGGCGTGCAGGAACCGTGGTCGCCGCATATGACCGCTTGGAGCGGTGAACCGGTGCCGCCGCACATGCTCAAAGGATTATCTCCGAAGGAACTGCAAGGAGCCGCCGTCCTGCAACAAAAGACGTGCCGGAACTGTCACGCGCTGGATGGATTGGGAGGCCAACGGGGGCCGGATTTAACCGACGTCGCCACGCGGTTGACCCGCGATCAATTGATCCGGCAAGTCATTCAAGGGGGCGGCAACATGCCCGCCTACGGCAAGGAGTTGAACCGCTTCGAAGTCGAAGCGCTCGTCAGTTTTTTGGAGACGTGTAAACCCAAGGGCTATGCTGCCGCGGAATCCTCGGTTGTCACCGATCGGGCGGACTGAAGCGGTCGTGGGCTGAAGAGTCGTTGGGCAGCACTTCGCCGGTGGTTATAGTGGATTCCTCGTTCCCAGCCTTGATTACCTCCTGGTCGCTCGATCCGTGGATCGCCGCACCGATTGTGCTCTCGGTGCTGGTGTACGTCCGCGGCTGGAACGTGCTTCGCCGCCGTGGTGCGAGTCGTTTCGGCAGCTGGCAATTGGCGTCGTTTTTGAGCGGGATGGCCCTGCTGGCGGTCGCGTTGCTGTCACCCATCGATACGTTCGCGGCCCTGATGTTGCGGATGCACATGGTACAGCATCTGCTGTTGATGTTCCTAATTCCGCCGCTAATTTGGCTTGGTGCCCCGGAAATGCCGCTGTGGTTCGGACTGCCGCCGGGCGTGCGCCGTGAATGGGTGGCCCCCCTGTATCGCCTGAAATGGTTGCGCGCCGGCTTTGACCATCTCACACGGCCGCCGGTGGCCTGGGGATTGTTCGTCGGCGCGACGTGGATCTGGCACTTGCCGCGCTTTTACGATGCGGCGCTTGGTTCCACGTGGATACACAATCTAGAGCATGCCAGTTTCTTCTGGGCGGCGATGCTATTTTGGTGGCCGGTGGTGCAGCCCTATCCGAGCCGGTTGCGGTATTCGCGGTGGTTGTTGCTGCCGTATCTGTTTCTGGCGGCGATTCAAGGGACGGTGCTCTCGGGCGTGCTCTCCTTTGCCGACGGGGTGATCTACGACCATTACGAACTGCTGCCGAAAGTCTGGGGGATTTCCGCTCTCGATGACCAGGCGATCGCCGGCACGTTGATGTGGGTCGCCGGCATGTTGGCATATGTCGTTGCGGGGGGATTGGTTGGTTACCAGTTGCTTTTCTCGCGCCGGGTGGCACTGGCGGCTCGTCCGCCAGTGGTTTCGCGTGATGGTCGTTCGCACTGGCGGACAAGCCGCCAGTGGCATCCTGATTCACCAAGCCTCGAACGGCACCCTCATTCGACGAGCCGACACCTGCATCCGGTTCCCCGCGCGGTGGACCGAATCAAGCATCGTCCACCGGTGCGGCGGCAATTGCCGGTGATTTCCAATGAGGTCCACGCGCCGAGACGTCCGCCGAAGGACGTGCTCAACGTGCCGCTGTTGGGCCGTCTTTTGCGCTGGAGACAAGCGCGGCTGGTCATGCAAATAGCGATGTTCGCAGCGGCGGCCGTTGTGATTTTTGACGGCCTGTTCGGCACACAGGTCGTTTCGCTGAATCTGGCGGGTGTGCTGCCGTGGATTCACTGGCGCGGATTTTTGGTGTTGGGGTTGCTCGTTGCGGGGAATCTGTTCTGCATGGCCTGCCCGTTCAAACTGTCGCGGGCGGCGGGCAAGAAGCTGTTTGGGGGAGAACGGCTCTGGCCGCGTGCGCTGCGCTCCAAGTGGACGGCCGTCGGGTTATTGGTGCTCTTTTTCTGGGCGTACGAGGCATTTTCGTTGTGGCAAAGTCCCTGGTGGACGGCGTGGATTGCCGTAGGGTATTTTCTGGCGGCGTTTGTCGTCGACGGATTGTTTCGCGGCGCGTCGTTTTGCAAATACGTCTGCCCCATCGGGCAGTTTAACTTCGTGCAGTCGCTCATATCGCCGCTGGAAGTCCGCGTTCGCGATACGACCGTCTGCGAGAATTGCACGACCAAAGAATGCATTCGCGGAACGCCTTCGATTCCTGGCTGCGAATTGAACCTGTATCAGCCCCGCAAATCGAGCAATTTTGACTGCACGTTTTGCTTGGATTGCATCCATGCCT
>CALFYU010000444.1 GCA_937952455.1 uncultured Planctomycetaceae bacterium | reverse complement strand
CTGGCCGCATGTGGTATTCCGTGGTTATGGCCGAGATGGGTTATTACTGGCGGTAGCACGATTTCAGCGTGCACCTGGAGTCGGTCGTGCTGCAGTACCTGCAAAGCGCCGAAATGAAGAAGCTTGATGAAATTGTCTATGGTGATCAATACACAGGCGACTCCTGGCAAGAGTACGCCTGGCGGTGGGCGCTGTGCCATCTGCTGGCCAACAATCCCAATTACGCCGACCGCTTTCGACCATTGGGGTTGGGATTGCTAAACGGTCGGGACGTGGACTTCCGGCAGGTTTATGGGGCCATGTACCGCGAAATCCTTTTCGAGTACGAATTCTTTGTCAAACATCTTGATCAGGGACTGCGAGCCGATTTGATCAGCTTCGACTGGAACCGCAAATTTCGCAAGAGCCTTAGCAACTCTCCGGCCAAAGCCAAGATCACGGCAAATCGCGGTTGGCAACCGTCGGGGCTCATGGTCGACTCGCAGACCAAATACCAATTCAGCGCCGAAGGGCAATGGACATTGGCCGAAAACGGGCCCACCTTGGACAGCAACGGAAATACGGTCGTCGCCCCGCCGGAGCCCGATTCCGCTACTGATGATCCCGGTGTGGTCTCAACCGCTAAAGCATCTCCTGACGCATCAGCGGAGCTGGAATCCGACGATGGCCAACAACGGCGCGCCGGGCAACTGGTCGGCATCGTACTGACGTTCGATGAGAAGACCGGTTATCACTTGTCGAAACCTTTTTCACTGGGACGCTTCGGAACGTTCACAGCGCCGGCCACAGGCAATCTCTACCTTCGCTGCAATGATCGTTGGAATGAGATCGCCGACAATTTGGGGGAGGTGTCCGCCTTGATTAAGGAAGACGGTCCCGGATCACCTCTGCGGGAACCGCGTCCCGAAGTGCTGCGGCCGCAGCGGCGTACTCGAAGCGGGCGGTAGCCTCTTAGCGCTGTGGCGGTTTCTATTCTGCCACAGAGCTCACAGAGTGCACAGAGGGTAAGGGCCGTGTTTGCCGCTAACGCTTTGTGGTAGCGCGGTTCGCTTCTTGGGCGATTTCAAAGTCAGTTGCAAAATGAACGGATCAATGGGGAACGCCATTAGACTCGCGGCAAAGAACTCCTCTGTGTCCTCGGTGCACTCTGTGGCTAATACCTTTCTATAAAGGCTAACTTGATCGAAAATCGGTACGACCGTATTGGGTGCGATGCCTCGCTGGGAGACGTTTCTGGCGGGGGAACTTTTTTCTGCAATCACGAGCGAGACATGGTCACTACAACCGGACGGATGGCATTTAAGGAATGGGCGGCGGTGTGCGAGGCGCTGCGGACCGGCCGGCAGATCGCCATCTATCGCAAAGGGGGCATTCACGAAGGTCGCGAGGGATTCCGCGTCGACCACGAAGCATTTTGGCTGTTCCCCACGTACGAACACCAATCTCAGGAGGCCCTCTCCCAAGAAGCCGCCGATCTGCTGGAAACGTCGCGTGCAAGCTATCCAGGTGCCGGGCGGCTCGCGATTTCGCTCTGGGCGGAGGTACAGGACGTCGTCGAGTTGAATGACGCATCAATTCTGCCGCGTCTGTCGGGACATCATGTTTACGACGCGCGGACACTGGAGGAGCGGTTTCACTACCGCAATCCGGGACTGTTCGTTCTGCCTGTCCGCATTTACCAGTTGCCGGAGCCGATCGTTCTGCCCGATTCCCCGCACTTCGGCGGTTGCCGAAGCTGGGTTGATTTGCCGGATGAACTCTCGACCGACGGTGCACAACCGGTCTTAAGCGATGCGGAGTTCTCCGCTCGGCTGAAGGAACTTAACGCCGCTTTAACACCGCCGACGACCGCCTAGTGTTTGTCAGTGATTAATCTTAAGGTTGGGTGCCACTGGCCTTGCCAGTGCATGTGCAAACGCCGGGACCACGTAAAAAGCACTGGTAGAGCCGGTGGCACCCCAAATCTTGGGATTGACGACGCACGAGTTGTTTATTGCGGTGGGTGCCGGACGTCGAGGTTGACGAATGTGGTGTACGGTTGGCACGATATCGCCAGTGAGTGCGCACTTTCTTCGTCCCCCCCAATTGGCATCCGATGAACCATGACCTACCAACCGCTTGATAACGATCAACTCGCGACGTTTCACCGCGACGGTTTTATTGTTCTGCGTGAATTGTTCGACGCCGAGGAGATCGATCTGCTGGGAAAGATTGCCCGTGCGGATCAGCGACTCGCCGCCGATGCGAGCGGCCGCCGCGACGGCGAAGGGGGAACCGTCCAACTGGCGGTCCGTAATGAACTTGAGGAGGATATTTATGCGGCCTTCGTCCGCTGTCCGCGGCTGGTGAGCACGATGGAGCAGTTACTCGGCGGCGAGGTGTATCATTACCACCACAAGATGATCCTCAAGGAACCGCTGGTGGGAGGCGCCTGGGCGTGGCATCAGGATTACGGCTATTGGTACAACAACGGTTGCCTTTTTCCCGACATGGCGAGTTGCATGGTCGCGGTCGACCGCTCGACGCGGGCCAACGGCTGCCTGCAGGTGCTGCGGGGTTCGCACCATATGGGGCGCGTGAATCACGGCACCGTCGGCGATCAAACGGGCGCCGACCCAGAGCGGGTTGCGGCGGCGCTGGAGCGACTGGAGTTGATGCACTGCGAACTGGATCCCGGCTCGGCGGTTTTTTTTCACTGCAACCTGCTGCATCGCTCGGATCAAAACAAAAGTCCCGACCCGCGCTGGACATTCATCGCCTGCTACAACATGGCCCGTAATGATCCGTATAAAGAATCGCGGCATCCGCGGTATTCGCCCCTGGAGCGCTGGCCGGATGAACGGGTCAAAGAGTTGGGGCGGGACCAGTGGGCACAGATGTCGGCCAACGTCTGAACGGTTCGTGCCGGCGCACGTGAGTCGCCGCTTAATTAGCGAATTCCCAACGGAAAAAATCCTCCATGAAACGATGAGAAGCGGCCGGGATGCGCTTGACGGAACCGGATTGTCGGCGGCAAGATATGCACACCGTTTTTGATACGGAGGACGGGCCGAAGAATTCGAGCGGTGTTTTCGTTGATTTCCTGTCATGGCGCTCCGTGATGGTCGCGGGCGATTGATGACATCAGCTGTTTCCGGGAGAGTCCTCATGAGTCGAGTTTTTGCGTTGCTGAGCGTGACGGTAATCGTTGCCGGGCTAATCACAGCCGCCACGGCGGCCGATGATGACAAGCCGTTGGAAAAGCATTCCATCAAGGATGTGATGAAAACGGCCCACAAAATGGGACTGGTCCAGAAAGTGGTTGGCAAGGAAGCCAGCGACGAAGAGCGCGAGCAATTGGTCGAGTTGTATATCGCCATGGCAGAGAACGATGCCCCCATGGGGAGCCAAAAGGAATGGAAGGTTCGTTCCGCGCGGTTAATCGTTGCGGCTGCGGATGCTGCTGAGGATCCTGAGAACGTCGACGCGCTGAAAGCCGCCTCGAACTGCGGCGCTTGCCACAAAGCGCATAAAAAGTCGTAAGTCTTGACCCGCGACCTTCTTGGCCGTGGGTAAACTGCTTCGGAAAATGACAACACCCGTCGTCTCGCACGACGGGTGTTTTTCATGGTTCAATCGCTGTTATTCGACGTCGGCGTTAATGAACGTCAGTGGATGCGGCACGCTGGTCTCCGTCGGTGGGGCCTCCCATTCGTTGTCGCTCGTAACTGTGATTGACTCAGCCGTGCCTGCTTCCGTGTCGATGAACCGTCGAGCCTTGAGCACTTCGGCGTGCAGCACAGGAAAATCGGGGATATTGGCGTCCCATTCCAGCAGCGTGGAACATCCCCCGGTCAATCGATACGCCTCGCGATACAATTCCCACACGCGGTCGATCACGTGTCCGTCGTGAGTGTCGATAATGTGCGTGCCGCGGTTGGTGTGGCCGGCCAGATGAAACTGCACGACGCGGTCATGAGGCACGCCCCGCAGATACTCCAGCGGGTCGAGATCGTGGTTGTAACAGGAGACGTAGATATTATTCACGTCGAGCAGCAGTCCGCAGCCGGACTCTTCGGCCATGCGGGCCAGGAATTCCCATTCGCTGATTGTGGAGGCGGCGAATGTGACGTAGCTGCTGGGATTCTCTAGCACGATCGGCCGCTCGAGCACGTCTTGCACGACGCGAATCCGCTCGGACACGTGGGCCAGCGTTTGCTCGTTGAGTGGGATGGGCAGCAGGTCGTGTGCGTTGAGTCCGGCGACTCCGGTCCAGCAGAGATGGTCGGAGACCCACACCGCGTTGATTTCGGCGGCCAGACGCTTGAGTTTCTCCAGATAGTCAAAGTCGAGCGGATCGGTACTGCCGATCGAGAGCGACACGCCGTGCATGACCAGCGGATAGCGTTCGGCAATTTGGTCGAGCACAGATCGCGGCCGGCCCTGCGAGTCGATGTAGTTTTCGGAGATGATCTCAAACCAATCGACGTCGGGCTTTTGCTTGAGAATGTGCGGATAATGTGCGGCGCGCAGTCCCACACCAAATCCGAGGTTTGGATACCCCAACCGCGGAGTGCTCATAATGCTCTCCGAATCTTAATGTCCAGTCGACGGCCATGCACGTGCCCCAGCGCCCGGCTCCGCCGGGAGGGAGTGGCGCGTTTCAACCACCGAACGATTATCAGCCTACGCAGCTGGCGGGGCGGCGCCCACGGGTTCGCCAGCTGCTTTGCGTTTTTCTTCGAACTCGGCGCGAACCTTTTTCCAGGTATCTTCCATCAAGGGAACAGCACATTCTCCCTTGCCCGCGCACTCGTTTTTGCCGGCGGTTTCTCCGCAGCCTCCCTGTCCTTTGCACTCATTATGCGTATGGCAGCTGTGTGGCTTGGCCGTGGCACACGTGCCTTGTCCGGCACAGGCGTTCTTGCCGTCGGCCCCTTGGCCTTTACAGGCGTTCAGCCCGCGGCAAACATGTTTTTCCGCCGCCGCAACGTCGGTGCCGCCATCAGTCGTTTCCCCTTCGGTGCTTCCGGTCCCGCCGGTGGCGGGTGGGGTACTTTCTTTCTCCTCACCGCCACCGCAGCCGATGGCGGTGCCGGCCAACATTCCGCCAAAGGCGGCGACGGTCAATTTGCTGAAATCTCTGCGGTTGAGTTCTGATGGATTCATATCGATCCTCGCCGATGGTAATAGTGTCCGTTCT
This sequence comes from uncultured Planctomycetaceae bacterium, assembly GCA_937952455.1. GTDB lineage: Bacteria > Planctomycetota > Planctomycetia > Planctomycetales > Planctomycetaceae > Symmachiella. Next base: position 1,122 of record CALFYU010000444.1, on the reverse strand, counting down.
GGCTTATCGCGACGAATATTTAAGCGCCCGTATGGTAGCAACGCATACGGCGACTGTGTAGGGCTGCCGCGAGACCGGTAGGCGCCTTCAGCGCTAAGTTTCGCAGGTGATGGCCATGGCCTCTGTGAGACTTCGCACAAAACGGCGGAGTTGCCGGCCGGCCATCGCGCTTATTGCGCGGCGTGCGGAATTTCCTTGCCTTCGAGTTCGTGCAACGCGTTGCGCGCGGCTCGCTGCTCGGCTTCTTTTTTGGTGGCGCCCCATGCGGCGGGATAATTCTTGTTATCAATCACGGCAGCAACTTTGAAGCTTTTCGAATGATCGGGGCCTTGTTCGTCCAGCAAAGAATAGACGGGTGTGGCGCCCAGCTGCTTTTGGGTGTGCTGCTGCAAGAGGCTTTTGAAATTGCGACCGTGATGCGACTCGGCGGCCAGCGCGATTTCGGGAGCCATGAACCGCTGCACCAAAGCGTGCGCCGGTTCCCATCCGCCGTCGAGGTAGACCCCGGCGATAATCGACTCGAGCACCGCCGCCATAACCGACGTGGGAACCGTATCGTGAATGCTCAATCCGCGACCAAGTAATAGAAAATCTTGAAACCCCAAAGCCGTGCTCACCTTAGCGCAGGAATTGCGGCTCACCACAATCGACTTGATTCGTGTCATCTCCCCTTCCGGATAGTCGGGGAATTTCCGGTAGAGCATTTCGCAGACCACGCTCCCCAGAATTGCGTCTCCCAGGAATTCGAGACGTTCGTTGGAGGCCAGACGGTGCGTCGCGATCGAAGCGTGCGTCAGACAATTTCGCAGGATATCGCGGTCGCGAAAGCGATATTCTAAGACCGCCTCACAGCGGTCGAGAACATCATCGTCGAACGAGGGTTCTGGATTTGCGGTCATCAATCGTCAATAATCGTACATAGCGCGCCGTCGAGTTACGACCGGCGAAAATCGCGCGGCGAAATTCCGAATAAGAGCCGCGCGCCGCGGGAATAAACGCCGTTCTCCCGACGGGGCTGCCGCGACCGCAATTGCGGTCTGCCGCGCCGGAGCAGAGTTCCGTTAAAACGAGACATGTCGACCGAAGAAGAGTCGGCTGCGTGAAATTGACCGAGGGTCGCAG
>CALFYU010000443.1 GCA_937952455.1 uncultured Planctomycetaceae bacterium | reverse complement strand
GTCGCCGTCGCTGGTACGCGGCCGGAATCGGTGGGTGCTTCGTTATTTCACCGGTCAGACATTGAACCGCACGACGATCTCGTCCCCGTCCTGCATCACGTATTCCTTGCCGACCAGTTGGTGCAGGCCGGCTGCTTTGACTTCGCGTTCGGAGCCGAGTCGCAATAGATCGGCGACTGCCATGATCTCGGCCCGGATGAAGCCCCGCGCCAGATCGGTGTGGATCGTGCCGGCGGCGTCGACGGCGGTTTCTCCTCGCCGCAACAGCCAGGCGCGGACCTCTTTTTCGTCGGCCGTGAAGAACGTGATCTGATCGGTGATCTCGAAGATCGCCCGCAAAAGCTGGTTGCGGCAGGGCTCGCCTAACCCGAGTTCGGCGGCGAACTCCGCGCGGTCCGCTTCGTCAAGTTGCTGGACGTCCAGTTCGAGTCCCGCCGGGGCGGCAATCACTTTGTGGCCCAACGCTTCGACGGCGGCGATCTTGTCCGCGTCGAAGTCCGCCTCGGCCGTGTTGATCAGCACCAACAGCGGCTTGCGGGTCAGCAGCGAGAAGGATTTGGTGTGTTTCTCCTGCTCGTCCGAGAATTCCTCGCCGCGGAGCGATTGCCCGTCGTTGAGTGCCGCTTCGATCGGTTCGAGGAGTTCCAACTCCGCTTGCAGTTCTTCGCGGTCGGGGCGAGGTTTTTTGACATTTTCGCGCAAGCGGGCGACGCGATTGCTGACGACCTGCAAGTCGGCTAGGACGAGATCTTCTTCGAACGATTTTGCATCAGCAGCCGGGTCGGCGCCGGCGTAGGCGCCGATGACTTGGATCAAGACGTTGGCTTCACGCAGCACCGACATCCGCTGGGCGTTGCCTTCTCCTTGGTCGCGGCTGAGGCCGGGGGTGTCGAACAATTCGATTTTGGCCGGCGTGATCTTTTTGGGGTGAAACAGTGCGACCAAGTCATCGAAGCGCTGGTCGGGGACGTTCGCCGTGCCGACTTGGCCGGTATGCGCTTTGGCGATGTCGGGGGCAATTCCAGTCAGCAGTTCAAAGATGCTGCTTTTCCCGCCGGCTTGATAGCCGACCAATCCAATTTTCATCTGGGAACCCTGGTCGTTTGGTTTTGTGCGCCGTATGTCGGGATGTTCCCCGGACCGCTGACGTATGTGCCGGGACGTGGAGCAAGGGCGCGATAGTGTAGTGGGAGCACGGCGACCGGTAAAGCGTCGGGTGTCGGCAGGGGCGGTTTCAAAAGCGGGTTGCGCCTGTGCGCGGTTCGGCTAGAGGGGGCTGAGCGCGACGCGTCAGCGGGTTGTGAAACCGGTTGTAATCCCCCCTCCTCGTTTGCCGTATTGTCAAGCGCCGCCCATGCCGGTGATCGTCTTCATAATTTTCTGCCAGCGGCTATTGCGTTCGCTTTCCAGTTCGGCGAGCCGTTCACTGAGAAGCGTATGCGTGCGGACGCCTGAGCGGTCGCGGCGACGGTCGCCGGTGTCGGCGGTTGGCGGCGGCCCGTCGGCGGGAGCATCCGGGGATTCCGAGGGCGCCGGCGGCGGGGTGGTCCGTTGAGGAGCTTCGCTGGGCGGCGGCTCGGCGAATGCGGCGGGGGAAATGACCGCGTCCTGCACCGATTCGTGTGGGTCGCGCTCGTGTTCCGCATCGCGGGTATAAGCGACATTCGTCGCATCGGTGCGATCGGCGGCGGCCATTTGCAATTGGACCGCGCGGAGTTCGTCAGTGATTTGATGAATGCGATTCAGATCGTCGCGAATCAACTCCATGTGATTCTGGTGCAGGTTGCTGAACATGTTCAACAGCATCATCATCGACTGTTGTGACTGTTGAAACATCTGCTGCTGCATTTGCCCGAAGTGATTGACGAGCGACATCACAAACGCTTCGGAGACGTTTCGTTCGGCATCGTTGCGGGCGGCCGGAAGCTGCGGCAAGGGGCCGGTCGCGGGGATATTGGGTACAAACGGAGCCAGAGAGGTGCCACCCGCCGGTGTCACGGCGGCCAGGTTTTGGGCGATCAGTTGATTCAGCGCGCCGGCCAGTTCCGCCACCGGGGTGTTGTGAGTGTTTGAGGACGCCGGTGTCTGCTCCGTGACGGGCTCGTTTTCCGTGGATTCCTCTACCGCGGCGCGCGGTGGTTCGGGGGAGACCCGAGACGGTTCGTTGTCCATCGTGCTGTAATGTATCTTTAACTTCGCCTTGCCGACATGTAGTAAATCTCCGTCGTACAACCGTCCAATCCGTATTTCTGCGCCGTTGAGCCGCGTTCCCCCTCGTCCCAACAGGTCGACGCACCACAATGCCTCGGCTGTCCTCACCAAAGCGCAGTGCGACTTGGACATGCTCGCGTCCTTAAGCCGCAGGTGGGAACCGGGGGCATTGCCGACCAGCGTGATCACTTCTTCAACCGGACGAAACCGCCGACCGCCTTTTTTGCCGTTGAGGACCTCGACGTTCACGCGGACCGCCAAATCCGAAATCTCTTCGTCGTTGGATTGATCCTCCTCGTCATCGAACGTCTCGATTTCGTCCGAAGATCTCCAATCGATCACATGGACTTGAAACGGGCCGATACGGATCGATTCCCCTTCGTCAATCTTATCACCGCTGCGACGCCCCGAGTCGCGGGAGATTCCCGTCCGGCTTTCGAGGTCGACGCAATACATATGTCCGCCGACGGTCTGCAGATAAGTATGCCGCAAACTGACGTCCGGGTGGTTCAAACGCAAATCGGCGCGGCGTCCGCGCCCGATGACGACAAACGGCGCGGAAAAGGAAAACTCCAGCGGATCGTCCAGCCCCTCACCGGTCACGCGCAGGCGAATGGGAGCGGCGGCCTGGCACGCCTCGCGAAATTTTTGGACTGCTTTATTTTCCGGCACGTCCGCCGGAATTTCGTCGCTTGGCGGAGCGGCCCCCTCGGATGAGGTCGGCGCCAGCAAGAGCATGCGGCGCCGGCGATTGGCATTGCGCGTGCTGGCCACGATTCGTCCTCTCCATCGAATCGCGGAAAAAAGCTGGTTCCAACGGCACTGTACAAACCGCCAGCGCCGGCGGCACGGGCCGCACCTCTGCGTCTCCTCCATTGAACACGGGTGGCAGGACGGTTGTCAATGACATTGCCGGGTGGAAAGCACGTGTTTCCCGGGGAAAACGCACTTGTTGACAACGTCGAGCGATTAAGAAAACGTGAACGGTTTACCAAACCGCTCCGCTTCACCCCAAATCGCCTAATCCGAGCACATTTTTCCGACTGTGCGAGTTTTGCCGCTCTAGTCGTTGTCGCTCTTCACCGGACGGAAGGGGTGGGCCCAGTTGGCCAGGACGCGTGCGCTGCGGGATTGGACCCACACGCGGCCGCGACCGGAAAATCGCAGCAACAACTGATCAGCGAACAGGAACGAGCGGATCTTTCTGCCGCGGGTCAGTTGGTAATTCAGCGACGGCTCCCAGGCGACCGCGTAGCCGTTGTCGATGACATACTCGCCGTCGACGTCGATGGTTTCAATCCGCCCGTAGCTGTGGAAAAACAGCGGACCGGTTCCGGTCACGCGCAGCACGAACATCCCCTGATTGAAAAAGCCCTTCAGACCGTCCCATTTGGAGTCGCACTTCACGTCCTCGCCTGAGGCGAGATACGCCCCCTTTTCCATCAGCAGTTCGCCCTGCTCCAGCTCCATGGCAATGATATCGCCGGACGATCCGGGCGCGAACGTTACCGAGCCGGCATCCCCCTGCGGCGTGTAAGAGTTTTGGAAAAAGCTCTCCCTGGTGAGCAGTGCGCGTTTGAGTCCCGCCATCACGCCGCCGCGCGTGGAGGTGGCGACCTGCATGTTGTCGGTCATCCAGGCCATCGCGCCCGCTTCGCTGACGACGCTCTCACCGGCACGTAGCGAAACTTCCACGGCGCTGTAGGTCGGGTTGCACTCAATGCGATATTCCATTCTGCGACTCTCGTAGTCAGGTTGTGGCGATTGTTTCCGCGACTACGCGCGGAAGGTTCATCAATTTGCTTCGTCCAGTGTGTTGCCGATGTGCGTTTCTTCGTTGGGACCGTTGTGCGCGACCGCAAGCGGTCGGTTTGGGAATTTGGCTTTGGCGTCAAAACATCTGTGTTTGATCTGTGTTCAATCTGTGGCTAAGAGAATGACTGTGTTTCGAATCGTTCCGCGACTATCCCTGGCGGGCGGGGAGTCTTGGGCCGAGGCGGCGGCCGAACTCGGTTGGGTTATGCGATTGGGTCAAAATGCGGCCCTGCCCGGTGAAGTTCATGACAAACCCTTCCCCAGCGAGCCAGGACTGCATCCAGGAGCCGCCGACCTTGGTGATGGA
>CALFYU010000442.1 GCA_937952455.1 uncultured Planctomycetaceae bacterium | reverse complement strand
AGCGCGACATCAGTATTCGGTATTGTGACGCTTCACCGGTCCGGCGTCCAGCGAAATCCCGAACCAATGGTCGCCAACTACGAGACGCAGCACACAACCAGTTCCTCTAAAAAGAGTTACGACACAGCGGCGTTTTGAGATACGTCCGCTGTGCCGCACGATTTCCGGTCTCAGCTGCGAGTTCAAACGCTCGCAGCCGAGAGAAATTACAGTTTGGCAATCTTGGCGATCAGGTCCGACGTCCGGCAGGAATAGCCGGTCTCGTTGTCGTACCAGGAGAGCACCTTGACCATGTTTCCGCCCAATTCGGTCGTCCAGCTGGCGTCGAAGATGCTGCTGTGACGGTTGCCGACGACGTCGCTGGAAACGATCGGATCGGTGTTGTACTCCATGATGCCTTTCAGCGGGCCTTCGGCCGCGGCCTTCATGGCGGCGTTGATGTCGTCCTTGGAGGCCTTTTTGTCCAGCGTGGCCACCAGGTCGGTGATGCTGCCGGCCGGCACAGGGACCCGCAAGCTCAGGCCGGTAAGCTTTCCTTTCATCGCCGGCAGCACAATGCCGACCGCCTTAGCAGCACCGGTGCTGGTGGGGATGATGTTGATCGCCGCTGCGCGAGCCCGGTGGGGGTCGGAGTGCAACTGATCCGACACGCGCTGGTCGTTGGTATAGGCGTGCACGGTGGTCATCAGCCCTTCAGCGACACCGAAATTCTCGTGCAGTACCTTCACCATCGGGGCCAGGCAGTTGGTCGTGCAACTGGCATTGGAGACGCATTTATGTTCGGGCGACAACTGATCGTCATTGACGCCCAGCACGCAGGTCAGATCCGGTGCGTCCTTACAGGGAGCGGAAATGATCACCTTGCGGGCGCCGGCTTCCAAATGACTGTCGAAGCCGGGCTTTTCCGGAGTTTGACGGTTGGTGAAGAACCCCGTCGATTCGAGGGCGACTTCGACCCCTTCTTTTTTCCAGGGCAGGTTGCGCGGATCCCGTTCGCTGCAGATCAACACCTTTTTTCCGTTGACGATCAGCGATTGGCCGTCGCATTCCACGGTGCCGGGAAACCGGCCCTGTACGCTGTCATACTTCAGCAGCCAAGCCAGTTTTTGCGGCTCGCCCAAGTCGTTAATCGCGACCACGTCGAATTCCTCGGGCCGCGACGCAAGTTCGCGAAACACAATCCGCCCGATCCGGCCAAATCCGTTGATTCCAACTTTTACTCCAGCCACGATGGCCTCACTTTCTGAATGAACTCTATTCCCGTCAAAATGCCGATGTCAGCCGGCACGTCCTGCGCCACTCGCGACGGCTTTCCCGTGCGCTGGAGGGGCGAACCATCCGCATAGCCGAGTCTCAGCGTCTACAGATTCAGATCAATTGCACTTTCGAGCGCTGTGATATGCAGAACACCGATTGTGCCCGCAGCGCAACCTCCGCCCCGGCGGGCCTCACGACAGGTGTGCAAAATCAATGCCCGCTGGTCGCGGGCAGTTCGTTTCGGTGGCAGGGGGGAATTATAATGACGGCGGGATAGCGTCACAAGCAACCCGCGCGGCGGCCGGCCGATATTGCGCCCCCCTCCTCGAATGGCCCGAATCGGTTGCGCGCAACCTGTAATCCTGTCAATCGTTACGCATTTTCTGCCTCAGCGAATCGCGAAATAATATTGCCGCGACCGTCACAACGACACGTCGACACCTCACATGGCGTCGACGGCGGGCAAGCAACGCGATCTCGCCCGCCGATTGCCTATTGTCGGTAGCGCCGTGCCCGCATTTTTGGCAATTGTCGCGACGCGATTTGGAAAAGCCAAGCATGGTAACACCGTCACCCCGGCCGCTTAACGGCCAGCTCCGTTCGCCGCCGCCGTCGGGACGTCAGCGGGCGGGTCACCCATCGTCACCGGAAGCTGCACTGCCGGGGCGCGGTTGCCCGCTTCGTCGACCAGAGCGGCCTGCGGATTTTGACCGAAGGCGTAGATCAATCGCGCCGGCAGACGCACGACCCGTTCCGGGACCAGCGTGACGGTTGTTTTGCCCGGCGTGGCAGTCGTGCAGCGAATGGTGCCCTCCTCGTCGATCAAAGCAAAGTCGGCCGCGTCGCAGCCGGAGAGTTCTTGCACCTCGGCGAAATGCGCCACGATCGCCGTGCGGTCCTTGTCGATCACGGCCGCGTCTAGCACCGGGCCGGGCCAGTTGACGTCGGAGTTGCCGAAGCGATGCCGCAGCAAGGCGCGGCCGATTTCGGCTCCCAGTTCGCGGTAACCGGCGTTGTCCAGATGCACCGTATCCTTGAGCGTACGGCCCAGGGCCGGGACCAGGATCGCCCGTTCGTCACCCGCCACGAATTGCCGTTGTGCTTCACGGATCGTCATGTATCCGCTGTTGTCCGTTCGCGTGTCGGGTCCGAGCTGCACGATCACGACCAGCATCTCTGGATTGGCGGCCGCCTTGCGCACGCGGGAGACGTGCTCCGAGAGTTCTTTGATATATTTGGCTCCCGGCATTCCGGACCCGCAATCGCTTTCCCCCTGGTACCACAGAAAGACGCCGGCCCCCTGCCCTACCCGTTCGATGCGGGGCATCAGACCGACAAATCCCGGTTTGCCGGGATGCCAATAGGCAATTGGCTTGCCGCCGCTGGCGAACCCCAGCAGAGATATCTCGCCGGCCGATGCAACAGCCGTTTGCGCGGCGGCTACCCATGGTCCCGTGCCGGTCGTGCCCATGCCGGGGAGCGGGTCCTGGGCCACGATGAATTCACCGGTTTCGGGATCGAACATCTTCACGCGTACATCGGGTGCCGGACCGGGAAGTTTCGCTCGCCCGCAGGCGTTCGACTGGCCCGAGAGGATCCACAAATGCGGATTGTCGTCCGCGACGAGCGTGGTGGTCGCGGACATGAAAATGAGAAAAACGATCAAACGCACGCGATACACGGCAGATTCCTTTTTTTGCTACCAACGTTTCAATTTTGAATGCTTCGCGATCCGGTATTGCGGCGCGTGGCAACGATTTCTCGATGGATTGAGGCGGCCTATGACGTATCTAGCGGAAGATTTCGCCTGTGCGTTTCGCGTCGGATATCATTGGGGCACTTTGCTCGGCAACGATCGTCGTGCGCGACGGCAAGCCGCCAGTTTGGGAACTTTGATCGCACGTCTTAAAATCTGTGTTTGACCCGTGTTCATCTGCGGCTAATTCTATCGACTTAGCGCTGCCCGCCGGGAATCCAGAGCACATCCCCATTGCCGGCGTCGTTGCACAATCTGGCCCAGACAAAGAGCAGGTCGGAGAGGCGGTTGAGGTACGCTAGCGCGTGGGCGTTGATCGATTCCTTTTCGGCCAAGCGGCAGACTCCGATCTCGACGCGGCGGCAGACGGCGCGGGCGTGGTGCACGTGCGCTGCCTGCGGCGTGCCTGCGGGCAGAACGAAACTCGTCAGCGGCGCGAGCGATGCATTGGCCTCGTCGATCCAATTTTCCAACTGCGATACTTGCTCGGCTGTCACTCGCAGCGGGGGATGTTCGGGCGGCTCGTCCGATTCGGGCAAACAGAGATCGGCGCCAAGGTCGAATAGATCGTTCTGGATCACGGAAAGCCGCTGGTCGATCATGGCCGGCAGTTCGGTACCCGCCCGCACAAGTCCGAGCACGGTGTTGAGCTCGTCGACCCCGCCGTAGGCACAGATGCGCGCATCGGTTTTCCGAACGCGGCGACCGTCACCCAATCCGGTCTCGCCGCCGTCTCCGCTGCGGGTATAGATACGATTGAGAAAAACCATGCGTGGCGTCTAGGGGGCTTCGGCGGGTTCGTCGTCGCTTTGCGACTCGTCCGACTCCATCTTCGATATCTTGCGGAACTCGGGCAGCTCGTGCAGCGTTTTCAGGTCGGGATCTTTTCGCATCCAATCCAACTTGCCGAACCCACGATTGACGGACTGCTTCAAATCGGCGAGCGCCTTTTTCGTGTATTCTTCGATTTGCACGCGGCGTTCTTCGCTGTAATCCTGCTTCTTCAAATGCTCAGCGGCGCGGGCATAGACACAGGCGGCGTTGTAAGCAAAGATATAATCTTCGTCGAAGTTGCGGCGTTCCTTTTCCAACCGCGCGACGGCGGCTGCCGGATCGTTGTTGTTCATGACCATCACCACGCAGGCGCCGGTTAATGCCTGGGAGTTCCAGGGATCTAATTCCAGCGCCTTGTCGAAATCAGGCGCCGCCTCGGCGAATTTCTCCTGGCGGATGTAGAGATTGCCCCGGAAGATGTAGCAGTCGGGCATCTTGGGGTCTTCCTGAATCGCCTGAGTGCACAGTTCCTGCGCCTCGTTGT
>CALFYU010000441.1 GCA_937952455.1 uncultured Planctomycetaceae bacterium | reverse complement strand
CAGCGATTCCTGGTGTGCTTATAGCTCCCCGGTCACCGTCGATGCCGACGGCGACGGCACGCGGGAGGTCTTCGCATCGGCCAGTTTTGGTACTGTGGGAGCGTTTACGCTCGACTGGAAGCCGCTGTGGAGTGTCCCCTCGTTCTATCAGACGAATCCGCTGTCGCACGAAGTGTCCGTTGCCGATTTCGACGGAGATTCGCGATTGGAGGCAATTGTACTGGAACATTCCGGCGATTTCGTCGCGTATGACGTAAAGACGGGGAAAGAGCAGTGGCGCCACCCCTTCGAAAAGACCAAAATCACCGACCAGGCCGCCGCGGATATCGATGGCGATGGTTTGCCTGAGGCCCTTTTTTGCCGATCCAACGCGCTCATGGCGCTAAGTGGGAAGCGGGAACCTGTTGATGGCCGCCTGTTATGGACGCTTCCCCTTTCCGCGGAAGGCGGTCCACCGATCATTGCCGACGTCGACGGCGACGGACTCCTGGAAGTCGTGGTTTGCACGGCCGATGGGTTTGTCAATGTGATTGGGGCCTTGGACCGGTCAGATTGACCATTTCCCCTGATTCCGTGATAATTCGCCAAGTTGGCGAATCTCCCGATCGCTCGACTGTGAATCGGAATACAACTCTTAGAAATGACGTTGGTAATAATCGATGACGTCATTTTCACATTGAACATTAAGGAAAAACGAAATGCGCATTGCAAACGCCATGAAATCAATGGTCACCGCCGCGGTTGTGGGAGGGGGCCTTTGCTGTTTTTCCTTAGTGGGTTGTAACGGCGACGCGGGTGCGCCGGGAGTCACGGCAGAATCGTCGACGGAGGCCACCGAGTCGGAGACGCCGGCGAAGAAGCCTGACGTCGCCGAGGCGACTCCCGCGACACCGGACACTCAGGCCGCGCCGCCGCAGTTGGCTTTGGGGAACACCTCTTCAGACGCGGAGAAGGACGAACCGCAACAGCCGCAGTTGGCCCCGGAAGGAATTTGGACGTCCGATTACAAACAGGCTTTGGCGAAAGCCAAAAAGGAAGGCAAGGACGTCTTGATGAATTTTACCGGCTCCGACTGGTGCGGCTATTGCATTGAACTGCACGACAAGGTGTTTCAGTTCAAGGAGTTCTCGGATTTCGCCACGAAAAAGTTCGTCTTGTTGGAGTTGGACTTCCCCAACGATAGTTCACACATGACGCAGGAGACTCAAGCGCAAAACGCAGAATTGCAGGGCCGGTTTTCCATTGAAGGATATCCGACGATTCTGCTGGTCGATGCCGAGGGACGCCCCTATGCACGAACGGGGTTCGCGCCGGTGGGGCCGAAGGAATACGTCGCCCACCTGGACGAACTGACGGCCGTGCGGGCCAAGCGCGACAAGATTTTGGCCGAAGCGGCCAAGTTGTCCGGCACCGACAAGGCCAAGAAATTGGATGAGGCGCTGAAGACGCTGCCGGAGGAGTTTGTGTTCACGTCGTATGACGGCGTCGTCGAGGAAATCCTCAAGCTCGACGCGGACAACGCCGCCGGATTGCGCGACGAATACAAACAGCAGCTCATGCTCGCGAAGTTGCGCGATCAACTGCGGGAGGTGCAGACGTTGCTCCAGACGACGGGCGAAGTGAGCGGCGCGTTGAAGAAACTCGATGAGATTCAAGCGGAGTTCGTCGACTTTGAGCCGGCCCAGGCGGCCGCAAATCAATTCCGGCTGCAGTTGCTGCAATTGGACGGGCAGACCGACGAGGTCGTGAAACTGGCCGACAAGCTGTTGGCGGATAAGAATACCAAGGGGGAATCGCGGTTGCCCATTTTCAGCGCCAAACTCAACGCGCTGGCACAGGCGGAAAAATTTGCTGCTGCTCTGATTGTGACGGACGACATGCGTAAGGAGTTCGGCGAGGACAAATCGCTGGCAGCGCGGCTGTTGGTGGCTCGTGCCGATTTGCTTTCGAAGATGAAACGCACGGATGAAGCCCGCAAAGCGATTGACGAAGCCCGTGCCTTGGGCAATGATGAGTTGTCGGACTACATCGATCAAGCCGAACGCGAAATCTTCGACTCGGAAGACGAAGCGGGCGAATCGGGGGACGGGCCGCAGCTGGAAAGTCTCGATCCCCCCGCTGAAGAACCACAATCCGACGCAGAAACCGAACCGGCCGAGAACGAATAAGCGGCGCGTTTACCAACGTCACCCGCGGGCCAGCAGGGTGGCAGCGTTCTCGCGGCCAATCTTTTCGCAGTTTTCTGCGGTGACGGCGAACGTCCGGAACAGGTCGAATTGTGGAAACGATGTCTGCGTCAGGTCGTAAAAATCGGTGCCGAACAATAATCGGTCCGCGCGGCGCTTCAGAAATTCGCCGCCGAAATTGCGATCCCGTAGCAACGCATGGGCTCCGCTGGACGAGAGGTCGCCGTACAAGTTGGGGAAGCGGTCCATGAGCTTGTCAATGGCCCCGCCGGGCGCCACCGGCCCGGGGGGATAGCCGACGTGCAGATCGTCCTGAGCCAATCCCCCGGCGATTGAGGCCCACCAGCCCTTGCCGTGGCCGATCATCACCAAGTTGGGAAACGTCGTGAGCACCTTCGCCAACCCCGGCAGGCCCGGTTTGTCCATGTTGGCGCGGTTGTCCAGGTGAAACAGCACCGGCAATTTGACCTCGCTGCACGCTTCGTAGAGCTTCATATTCAGCGGGTGTTCACGAGGGGCTTCTGGTGGCCGGGTGTCGGGTCGTGTGCTTGGAGAGAGCCGGTGGGCATGTCGACGACCTGCTTCGTTTCGGTCAGATGCGTCGCCAGCGTGCGGGGATCGATCGCGCAAAAGGAAACCAAGCGGTCGGGATGTCGGGCTGCTTCACCGATGACAAATTCGCTGGTCACGGGATACCAAAATGCTTCGGGCGAAACCAGCGGCAACACCGCGGCCCGCTCGACGTCGTGCGCATCCATCCACCGCAACAGCACATCGGCCGTCACCGGTCCCCGCTCGGTACCAAACCAGCGATGCGTGAGATGCACGTGAATGTCGAGATACCGCGGCGCCTGATCGGGTTCTTTTCCCGCCGCAAACAGCGTCGGCCCGGCTGCCAGACCGGCGGCGGCTCCCGTTAGAAATGCGCGTCGAGTCATCGTGTCTGGCATAGCCAACGCCCTTCACAGAGGTATTGTGTTTTTTGGTGTTCGCATTAATTCGCGTCAAACAGCATACGTGATTCGCGACGCGGCTGCCAAATGACCGCCGCGTCAAGGTTGCAAGGGCCGCGGGTAATCGTTTAGATAAATGGCTGTCGATCTATTGCGCGACGCGCAATCCCACCTGACTCGCACGCCCTCCCGCAATCTTCACCCCAAGGATTTGGCATCATGGCAATCATTCGGCAATCGCTACGTGCGTTGGCGGTTCTTGTTTTGTTTTGCGCGGTTTCTCCGATCGGCGCGGCTGACGTGACCTTCCATATCGCCATGACGCTCGCCCTGCAGGCGTGGGCCGTCATGCAGAGGGGTTTGTTGGGAGAAAATCTGGTTGCCTGCCGGGAATTCTTCCAAAAATACTTCGACGAGCGGGGCTATTTGCTGTGCGTGGAACGCTGGGGCGGCGACGACGGTCCCGACGACGCCATCGAGAATTGCAACGACTGGCCGATCCTGCACGCGCTCGGTGCGTCGGACGAGATTCTCAAGATGTACAAGCATGCCTGGGAGGGACATCTGCGGCAATTCACCGAGGCCAAGACGGTCGAAGTTCCGTTTGCCAAGGACGGGATGTATTACAAGGAGTTCCCGGTCATGATGGACTGGGTGCACAACGGTGAGGGGCTGACCGTTTTCGACCTGCAGGGACTGGGCGATCCCAATGACAATGCATTTCGCCAGCGGGTGCGGCGGTTTGCCGGGTTTTATCTCAACGAGGATCCCGGAGCGCCGAATTACGACCCGCGGCACAAAATCATCCGCAGCCTGTTCAACGGCAGCCGCGGCCCGCTGATGCGGAAAGCGACCGGCCTGGATTGGGCGGGAGACCGGATCGAGGTCAAAGGCCGCTTCAAACCGCGGCACGGCGAGGACACCTACGAACAGATGCTCGAGCATTTCGAGGACTACAACGACATTGTCGGCGATCATCCGCAGAACATGGGAGCGACGTCGTTGGCGCTCAACGCCTATATGCTCACGCATGAAGCGAAGTACAAGGACTGGTTGCTGGAATATGTCGATGCCTGGCGGGAACGTACGATTCGCAATGACGGAATTATTCCGACAAATATTGGCCTCAATGGAAAAATCGGCGGTGAGACCGACGGCAAATGGTACGGCGGCGTCTACGGCTGGGGTTTCTC
>CALFYU010000440.1 GCA_937952455.1 uncultured Planctomycetaceae bacterium | reverse complement strand
CCGGCGGTCACGACGCGTTCGCCCGGCGTCAAGCCGCGTTTCACTTCAATCCGTAGCCCCTGCCGCTCGCCGGTTTCCACGAACGATTGTTTCGCCACGAGTTGAGGATTACTTGCCGTCGTACTCGACGCGGAGCTTTCCGACTTTTCCGTCTTCCCATCTTGCTGCTTTTCACGAATCACATACACCGATTCCCCATAAGCGTTGAACGTAACCGCCGTTTCGGGGACCGTGGTCACTTGGCGCGCGCCGCGCAAGCGGACCGTCACATCGGCAAACATACCGGGGATCAACTGCAGTTTCGGATTGGGTAGAGTTGCCTGCACAGTGACGCTCCGTGTGCTTTCATCGATCAGCGGGTTGACGGCCGTAACGTGCCCATTGAATGTCTTTTCCGGAAACGCGCCGACTGAGATGGTGACCGTTTGGCCGGATTCCACGATGGCGCTTTTCTGCTCGGGTACATCAAAATTGACGTAGATCGGATCGAGCTGCTGCAGCGTAACAATGGCGGTTCCCGGCTCCAGGAACTCCCCCACATCAATCCGGGAAATCCCCAGCATACCGGTAAACGGAGCAGCTATTTGTTTCTTGTCGATCGTAGCTCGCTGCTGGGCAGCTTGGGCCGTTAAGCTCTCCACCTCAGTCGCCAATTGTTCATATTCTTCTTCGGTAATCGCTCGCTGCTCAACCAATCGCTCAGCGCGGTCAAGGTCACGCTCCGCCTGCTCCAGTTTGGATTGTGTCGCTCGCAACTCCGCGCGTTCGCTGGACGTGTCTTGTCGGATCAATAGATCCCCCATTCGAACACGGTCACCCGATTCAAATTCAATGGAGACCACCTTGCCGCCCAACGAGGCCGTCACGTCAACCCCTTGCGGTGCCTCCAACGAGCCGACGGCAGTGAGTTGCCTTGACCAAGAATCGGTTTCAACCGCCGCAGCCGTCACCGTGACAGGCTGAGCTTGTTCAGGGCGTTGTTGGCGTTTCACGCCCCGAAAATAACGATAGCCGAGATAACCCCCGACCAGCAGCCCGACCATGACGCCCGCCACAATGATTTGGTTTTTCCAGTGAGTGGTCGAAGAGCTGTTCTGAGCCGCTGTCGAATCCGCTGTATTCTGCTTGCCAGATTCTGATGCGTGCTCTGGCTGCGGATGGTCTGGCATCGCACTGGCTCCTCTCGTCAAACTTGCCGACATTGCGGCGTTCTTAACGCGCTTTCTCCGGCCGAGTTTTAAGCTACACTTTACTTGGCATGTGCGAAGAACAATGCCAAGCCGGCGTTCGGAGATCTCTCGATGCCGCTACGTCAAAGCATTGATCGCCTGCTAGCCAACGTGGCAGCCAGCAGGTCACTACATGTTAAGTGTCGCGTCGCATCCGCTCGTGCACTCACGCTACCCATGATTTGCGACACCTGACCGGTCAGCCAACAGCACATTCTACTGCTGTGCGTATTGCAAACACTTAGCACGCAAAATGTGTGCCAACGACAGGTCGATCACCGCGACTCACTTGAATCGGAGCTGCAGTCCGTATATCGGCGAATGACGAAAACTACCTGGCTTCGGTGCTGCCGGGGCATTGCAAGGGGCCTTTCTTCTCGTCGTATGCGAGTTGTTGAATAAGCAGGACTTCCCTGGATATGTGTATGGCCGGTAAATCGGTCAAGTGCAGCTGCGAAAGGCACCTGGGCGGCTCGGGATGTAGATTTTCGCGAGAAAGTCGAAATTCATCTCGTCGATTCCGGCTCAAGATGCGTTATAAAATCCAGGAGGATTCAAATAGGAGCTTACATGGCCGCCAAAGATGCCGATTTGATGCATCGCTGGACGACGGGCGACGACCTGGCGTTCGAACAACTTGTCACGCAGTGGCAACCCGCGGTCACGCGTTTGTTGGGGCGTTTGGTCGGCCATTCGGAGACCGCGGCGGACCTGTCGCAAGAGGTGTTTTTGCGGGTCTACCAAGCCAGAAATCGCTATGCGGAGAACGGGGCGTTTTCGAGTTGGTTGTACAAGATTGCGCTGAATGTCGCCCGCGACCACAGCCGGCGCCGCTTGACGGTCTCGTTGCCTGAACAAGATTCATTGGCCGCCGGTTCCGATCCCGCGTGGGACTCGATGAATCGCGAAACCGCCGTCATGCTGCGCGAAGCCCTGGCTGATCTCCCAGCGCAACAACGAGAGGTGCTGGTATTACGGCACTATGAGAATATGAATTTCGAACAGATCAGCCGGCTACTCGACGTCCCCGCTAGCACGCTCAAGTCACGTTTTTCAACGGCATTGCGGCGACTGCGGGTCACGCTGCGTGATTTGGCCGACGGCGAAGAGGGAGGCCACCCATGAATTGCGAGCAGGTGCTGGAGTTGTTGCCGTTGCACGTTTACGGCGACCTCGACGCAGTCGATGAGGCGGACGTGATTGGCCATCTGGATTACTGCGAATCATGCCGCAACGAATGCGAGGCGCTCCGCCAGGTACGTGAACATTTGGATGAGGTACCACCGGCTCAGGCGGCCTTTAGCGTGCCCGCGCTTGTTGCCAAGGCGTCGGCTGGCAAGCCGCACGTCGACAAAGGCGCGGACCGATCCCCGCGGCGCCTCATTCATCCCGCATTGATAGGATACCTGCTATTGTTCGCCGTGTTGCTGCCGTTGACGACGGTCGTCGTGGAAGCCAGCACCGCCATGTGTGCGGAAACGTTTTTTGATCCACTGCCCTCCTATTGGCACGGTTTGCTGGTCGCGTTTGTTCCCGCGGCGAATTTGCTGGTACTGCTAGGCGTCTTGAACCGCTGGGACAAACATCGCGGGGCGATGGCGCTCACCAACGGATTGGCCATCGGAATCTCCGCAGCCTATTCCGTCGTGTTTTTGCCGTTAATGCCGCTCGCGGTCTTTGCAATTGCCGCGCTGGGGATGGGATTGCTGCCGCTGGCACCGATTTGTTCATTCGTCGGGGCCCTGGTGCTTTGGCGTTCGTTGCGCAAATCATCGCCGGGCGTTCAGGCATCCCGTGTACCGTATATGCTGCTGGGGGCCGGCGCCGGGGTTTCGCTGTTGGTGGCGGCGGAGATCCCCATGGTGATCACCGACACAGGCGTGGAGATGGCCATGTCGGAGGACCCCGGCCAACGCCGCGAGGGAATTTCATTGTTGAGACGTCTGGGTGACGAGGAAGATTTATTGCGGATCGCGTATGGTGACGCCCGCAATGCGATTCATTTGACCAGCGTGATGACCGATCCGCCCTCCGCCGAGGATGCACGGCGCGTGTATTATCGACTCACGGGGCAGCCGTTTAATTCGGTACCACCGCCGCAGAAACTCCGAGACCGAGCAGGCTCTCGCTTGTTCTCCGATCAGGATTTCGATCCCGATCTCGGGGGGGACGCCGTTGCCGGGCGGGTTCGCGGATTATCGCTGGCCGGCTCGCGGCTTGACGCCGTGATTGATCCTACCGCTGCGACGGCGTATGTGGAATGGACCCAGATCTTTGAGAATGACAACCAGGTGGAACAGGAAGCGCGGGCACAGATCGCACTTCCGCCCGGCGGCGTCGTGTCGCGACTGACATTGTGGGTCAACGGGGAACCGCGTGAAGCGGCATTCGCCGGGACAAGTGATGTCCGTGCCGCCTACCAAGAAGTGGCAGTCGTACGCCGGCAAGATCCCGTGCTCGTGACCTGGCACGGACCGGATCGTGTATTGATGCAATGCTTTCCGGTACCGGCCCGGGGCGGTCGCATGAAGATTCGCGTTGGCATCACGGTGCCATTGATCCTCGAAGACGCCGGTTCGGCAGTGCTCCGGCTGCCGTGCTTTGCCGAACGCAACTTCAATATCTTACAACGTGACGTGCACGCGGTCTGGATCGAATCGCCGACTCCGCTGACATGTGCCTTAACAGACTTGGTTGCCGAGCAATCTGCGAACGCGCCCTGCACACTCCGCGGCGACATTTCGAATTCCGAATTGATTGCGGGGCAATCATCAATCCGCGTCATACGCTCGAACGGAGCGGTCTCGACCTGGGGCCAGGATCCCCAAAGCCCCGAGCATATGATTGTCCAGCAAATCCAACCGACCGAGGTGAACCCTACACTGCCGATCGTGGTGGTGATTGACGGCTCGATGGGGATGGCGGACGCATTACCGGAAATCGCCGCGGCGTTGTGGTCGCTGCCCCCATCCGCTCTCGTCAAGGTCGTTGTCGCCGCAGAAGTGCCGCGAATCGTGGACCGACGTGATGCACAGTCGTTCTCAGTATGGGAATCGCAATTGCGGCAGGCTGGCGAACCGGGCGGGTGCGACAACGTGCCGGCGCTGATTGAAGCGTGGGAATCGGCGGACACGGCCGCCATCGTCTGGATCCATGCTCCGCAGCCGGTATTGCTTTCGGAAGTCGATCCCTTGATCCAGCGTTTGGAGCGGCGGCCCGGCCGGCACGTGATCTATGACGTCGAAATCGGTGCCGGTCCAAATTGCGTGCTGGACGAGATGAAGAACCTCACCGCAGTGCGTCGCGTACCCAGAATCAATAGTTTGCGCGCCGATTTGGAACGTCTGCTCACCCGCCTCACGGCCGGCGGTACGGAATTCCGCGTCCAGCGAGAACGGACTGCGATGAATCCCGAAACGATGGCATCGATGCCGCAGGCCGGCGAACACTTGGCGAGGCTGTGGGCCGCCGAAACCATCGACGATGCCATTCCCGCCGCCAGTGCGCAGAAGCGGGCCGAATTGGTCAAAATGGCGGCCGCCTATCAATTGGTGACGCGCTGCAGCGGAGCCGTTGTTTTGGAGAACCAAGACCAGTATGACGAAGCGGGATTGCAGCCGGTCGATCCTGCCACGGTGCCCACCATCCCGGAACCGGAGATTTGGCTGCTGCTGGTCGTCGTGGGATTTGTCCTCATCGGCGCCACGGTCCGGCGACGGCGATAGGGCACAGCCGCATGACTTCACATCACCAACAAGCCATACTTATCGCACCGACGGCAGCAGCCGAGACGATGGCCCTCCAGCGCCCGGACAACGGCAGTTCCAATTGGCAAACGGTACTGATCAGCGTGCTGACCTGCGTCGCATTCTGGCCGTTGGCGCCGTGGTATCTCGCCCGCGTTATGCCTGCGTCGGAGCGGTTCTCTGCTGTGTTGGCGTTCGTGACGTTCTGCGTTTTTGTCATCCGCGATCGCTCGCCGGCGAAACGTGAATTCTCCTCCTTGGCATTGCCAACAGTCTTGTTGCTGCTCTATGCGATCAGTTACCGGTTTCTGCCCGGTCTGGCATCGGCGACATTGGCAGTGCTTACGATCGCCGCGATTATCAGCCCCAAGGTCTACGGAGTGAGAATTCATCCCGGCATCTGCGGTTTGTTGTTGCTTTCGCTACCGTTGTTGTCCAGGCTACAGTTTTTCTTAGGATTTCCGTTACGTGTTGCGGTCGGCGCAATGGCCGCCCCGCTACTGCAAATCGCGGGACTTGCAGTCGTCCGCGAGGGGGCGGTACTGCGGTCGGGAACAGACCTCATCGTCATCGATGCCCCTTGCAGCGGCATTAAGATGTTGTGGGCGGCCGCCTATCTCACGTGCATCCTGTGTTGCTTTTATCGGTTGTCGCCATCGAGAACGGTCGTCGCCGGCTTGGGTGCATTCATCTTGGTTTTGTTCGGGAACGTCCTGCGTAGTACCGCGCTATTCTTCTTTGAAGTCGGTGCGGTTGAATCCTCGCCCGCCACGCATTCCGGCACGGGCGTTGTCGCGTTTTTGGGCGTGGGGTTGGGAATTCTGTGGATCGTTCGCCGAATCGGAGGAGAACATCCGTGCGTGGATTAGTGTTGTTTACCATAGCCGCGATTGCCGCCGGGTTGGCGCCGCTGATTTCCGGCGCGGCCCCGTTGGCGCTCAGCGCGGACTTTCCCGGTTGGCCGACGGTGATCGAAGGGCACCCGTTGACGCCGGTGCCGCTCCAAGACTATGAACAACGCTTCGCTACGGCGCTCCCGGGGCGGCTGGCAAAGTTCTCCGACGGGACGCGCGAATATATGCTGCAATGGATTGCCGCAGATACGCGACTAATACATCCGGCTACGGACTGCCTGGCCAACGCGGGATTTCAAATCACCCCGCAGCCGCTGTGGGTCGACGACTCTGGAAACCGATGGTCGTCCTCACTGGCAACTCGCGGCGATCGGGCCGTACGCGTCCGCGAACGCATATTCAACGACGCCAAGCAGGAATGGCAAGATGTGTCGGCCTGGTATTGGTCGGTACTGCTGCACAGAACACGTGGTCCCTGGTGGGTCATCACGGTCGTCGAACCGGTTGATGCTGCGATCGTAGGGAAATGAGGTAGTGTTGTTTCGCAACTCTTAGAGTTGACCTTCCCCGTTCAGTTGCGGCACGGGACGTGAGAGAATCCCTGAACGCCCCCACATTTGGTGGGCGCGGGTCCCGATAGTTGCCTCTGCATCCCTTGTAGTTCGAGCGACTTACGCGCTCCCGTCTATGCCACACGGCGGTAAGCAGTCGTACCATTTTTCCGACAGACGTTTGTATGCCCAAAGTGGTCGAGTCGCAGCGGTATGTGCATCGGCCGTGACCGAGATTGAGCCTAAAGTACGCGATCCCCGAAACTCCCGCCGTGCAGTTCATCAAACAGATTCCAAAATGAACTGTCTTCAAACCACTCCTTCCAAACGGGCAGGTGTTCGAGCATAGGCATAACGTCGTCCATTCGGCTCGGCACATCGCCAAACAATGTTGCCAACGCTTCGCCGCGCGCAAGCTGATCTAAGTCATCATTCAATCCGACTGGCAACGCGGATGTCAATCGTTTTGGCATGATCGTGTTCAGAGGCGAACGAGCTTCGAACTGGCGATCTAGGTTGGGGTGGTGTAGTTCCACAAGCGGTGGAACAGGATCAGCGGCTTCGTCTACCGATACCATAGCTGACTGAACGCCGCCGTCGACGATAATTACGTCCAACGCATTGATCATTACCCAGCCGTCGCTCCCCCCGAGGTCCTTGACGCGGAGGTTCAGTTGCCCGTCGGTAACGGTCACCCGATAAGTGTTGGCAATTGTTTGACCGAGCGACGTCGTGACCGAATCAAACTGCACGCCCTCCAGAAAGACTCCCATCTGGTCGTGCGACAACGCCGTATCGCCCAAGGTAACGATCACGTCGTAGTCGCCGTTCGACAGATCGACGGCGTACGTGGCGTCCTTGGTGTAATTGAAGTCCCGCAGCAGATCACCGCCGTTGCTGCGGCTGATAGCGTACACGTAGCCGGACTGCCAACCGTAGCCGAGCGCGGCATCGTAATGACCGTTGGCTGCCTGCTGCGTGTAGCCCTCGGCTACTGGCGAACTAATGGACCCAAAGTCAACGCGGGCGACATACGTGGGGCCGGCTTCCAGGACAAACGTCGTCTCGAACTGGTCGTCCGAACTCTCACCCCCGGTACCGTCTTGGTCCTGATCCATCACGTTTCCAGCCGCGTCGGTGATGTCCGGACCAACGACCAGACGGAAAGTGCCGGCCGCGTTTTGCGGATCAAATTCCACATCAAATTCCCCGCCGCCTAGCCAGTTGACCGCCGTCGGCGTGATCGCTCCTGCGGGGCCTTCCAAGACGGCTATGTCGTCCACGGTGAAACTTTCGCGGTCGATCGTCTCGCTGAACGTCAAATGAATGCGATCCAAAGGGCCGGTTACCGTTCCCGTTTGTTCGACCGACGCCACACGCGGTCCGGTGAGGTCGGGACCGACGTAGGCGACATCCAACGCATTGATCATCACCCAGCCGTCCGTGCCTCCCAGATCTGCGACACGCAGGTTCAACTGTCCGTCGCCCACGCTGACCCGATATGTGTTAGCGATCGTTTGCCCGAGTCCTGTCGTCACCGAGTCGAATTGTACGCCCTCGAGAAAGACCCCCATCTGATCGTGGGACAGCGCCGTATCGCCCAACGTCACGGTGACGTCATAGTCGCCGTTGGCCAGATCGATGGCGTAGGTGGCGTCCTTCGTGTAGTTGAAGTCCCGCAACAGGTCGCCGCCGTTGCTGCGACTGATGGCGTAGACCGGTCCGGTTTGCCAGCCGTAGCCCAGCGCTGCGTCGTAATAGCCGTTGGCGGCCTGTCTTGTGTACCCTTCGGCCAGCGGCGAGCTAATGGACCCGAAGTCGATGCGGGCAACGTATTCCGGGCCGGCTTCCAGGACAAATGTCGTTTCGAAGCGGTCGTCGACGCTTTCACCCCCGCTGCCGTCTTGGTCCTGGTCCATCGTATTGCCAGCGGTGTCGGTGATGTCCGGACCAATGACCAAACGGTATTCGCCCGGCACGTTCTGTGCATCGAAAACTACGTCAAATTCGCCTCCACCCAGCCACTCGACGGCGGTTGGTGTAATCGCCCCTGCAGGGCCTTCCAAAATCACCACGTCGTCCGTTGTAAAACTGTCGGCGTCGATCGTTTCGCTGAACGTCAAGTGAATGCGATCGACCGGTCCGGTGACCGTTCCCTGTTGTTCGACCGACACGACTCGAGGGCCGGTCAGATCGGGGCCGGCGTAAACAATGTCCAGTGCATTGATCATCACCCAGCCGTCGCTGCCTCCCAGGTCGGCGACCCGCAGGTTCAATTGCCCGTCCCCCACGCTGACGCGATACGTGTTGGCGACCGTTTGGCCCAGTCCGGTCGTCACGGAGTCGAATTGCACACCTTCGAGAAACACCCCCATTTGGTCGTGCGCAAGAGCGGTGTCGCCGAGGGTCACAATCACGTCGTAGTCGCCATTGGCCAAATCGACGGCGTAGGTGGCGTCCTTGGTGTAATTGAAGTCCCGCAGCAAATCGTCCCCGCTGCTACGACTGATGGCGTAGACCTGGCCGGATTGCCAACCGTAACCCAGCGCCTCATCGTAAATGCCATTGGCGGCTTGTTGCGTATAATTTGCAGCGACCGGGGAACTCGCCGAGCCAAAGTCGATGCGGGCAATGGCATCCGCGATCACGAATCCGCCGGTGAAATGGTCGTCCGAGGGTTCCCCGCCCACGCCGTCATCATCCTGGTCCATGGCGTTGCCGAACCGGTCCAAGATGTCGGGAGAGATTTCCAATTCATAAGAGCCCGGCGCCGATTGCAGCGGAAAACCCAACACAAATTGGCGATTTCCGGAACCTGCTACAGGATCGAGCGTCAAGGGCGCGATACTCCCGTCCGGCCCGTCAAACCGCACGATGTCGGCCAGCGTAAACGTGGCTGGGTCGATCGGCTCGTCAAAACTGATCAGCACGCTGTCGACGGAATCCAACGAGATGCCGCTGGGTTCGATCCCCTCGATACGAGGCCCCGTTATGTCGGGGATTAAGGCGGAGGCAATGTTGAGCCGTCCGCCAGTGACTGTCTTACCCACCAGTGAGGGAATCAAATCGACGGAATTGAGGACCTGGTCAATGATCTGGCGATAAGTGAATTCAGGATTGAAGTCACGCACCAAGCTCAGCGCTCCAGCGACGTGCGGTGTGGCCATGGAGGTGCCGCTGTTATAACCGTAGCCGCCGCCGGGCATTGTACTGAGAATCGAAACACCCGGCGCAGCCAGATCGACGGACGTGGCGCCATAGTTGGAGAAAATGGCGAGATTGTCGTTGTGATCGGTCGCTGCCACCGACACGATATTGTCCAGATCGTAACTGGACGGGTAAAAGGGCGTCGCGTCGTTATTGATTCCCAGGCCGAAGAAATTCCCGTTGCCGGCGGCCGTCACAAAGATATGCTCCGCGTCGCGCGCATCGCGAATGGCGTCGTAAAGTGCCTGTGAGTACGGGTCTCCCCCCCAACTGTTGTTGGAAATCTGCGCGCCATTGTCCACGGCATAGCGCAGCGCCTCGATTGCGTCACTGGTCGTTCCCGACCCGTCGGCACCAAGAATTTTCAGCGGCATCAACTGCACGTTCCAATTGACACCGGCAATGCCGATCCCGTTGTTTCCCACAGCGCCGATCGTTCCGGCGACATGCGTGCCGTGGCTATGGTCGTCGAGCGGATCACCGTCGTCGTTGTGGAAGTCGTACCCATGGACGTCATCGATGTAGCCGTTTTGATCATCGTCGATTCCGTTGCCGGCGATTTCGTCCTCATTCGTCCAAATATTCGCCGCCAAATCGGGATGTAGATAATCGATGCCCGTATCAATCACCGCCACAATCGTGGATCCGGTACCGGTCGTCGCCTCCCAGGCCTCGGGGGCGTCCATGTCGGCGTCAAATTTCCCGCCGGTTTGGCCGATGTTGTGGAAGTCCCACTGATCCGAAAATCGCGGGTCGGTCGCCAATTCGTCGGCGTAAATAATGTAGTCCGGTTCGACGTAGAGCACGTGGGGATCGAGTTGCAACGCGTTCATTGCCGCATCGAAAGAAAAGCCCGAACCGAACCCAACCTTATGCAAACCGGATACAAACGGCATCGCCGCCGTCGATTCAGCGCTGTGCAGCGCGCTGTCCGTGGCGGACTGCAAATATTCAACGACGTTTTCAACGGTGTCGTCGAACCGCACAAGAAGGTGCGAAGCGTCGTAGGCTCGCCCCTCGATCGAGATCTCAGCGAAAGCGGCGGATAGGTCGACAGCTAGAAGCCTGCGATCTTCCAATAACTCGCCGCATAGTCCATCGACCAGATTGTGACGCCGACGGGACGAATTTCGCTGGCGACGGTGATTTAACTGCTCGGTGATTGTCAGGCACCAGTGCAACAACGGCCGCATATTCGCGGTCCGTAGACCCTTGATTCTCATGGCTCTGCCTCGCCCAGTAGAGTTTTCAACGGATATTCGGGTCGAGCGGAAAATATCGCGTGAACTCGAGTAGAGCGATTGCGCGTTTAGAATCCAAACACTTTCTACGGCGTTTGCATGTATTGAGGGTGATCGGGTCGGGTTGTACCGATCGGGCGAGTTATGACGGTGCGGTCCGCCATGCATGGTGGATTTGCAGGCATTCCATCCATATTTGCCACGATCGAGCGGATGACGGGACGTCTACTCCAAGCTTCGCCATCGCAAAGGCGTTTGCGTTCTGGCCCCGCCAGTTGTAGCCCCTGGTAAGCAGTAGCAACTCTTCAGATGACAGTGCCGCGGCATCACGACCGGCCAGCAGCAATTCCACGACGCGTTGCCCTTCTGCACGCGTGCTCGAAAATCCAGCGAGCGCGGTCGGCCGGTGTTGCGTCCGTGAGCGCACGCGGCAGCGTTTCAGGGCGATCGAAGCCTACCAAGATCGCGATGCTTTCCCACATAGAACTCAAGAGCGTCGCGCTTCGACTGACCCCTTGCATGCGGTGGCCTCGGCTTCAGCAGGTTGGATAGGATTCCAATTCGCAGGCGCTGTGGTCCGCGAAATACCGGCGCAAGATAGCTGCCCAGTCCGGACAGACGGTGTCAGGCCAGTGGAATCCAAACCGCTCGACCGCTTGGCGAATCTCGTCGCCCGATAGGTCCAAGATGATTTCATCCGGCTGATTGACCCGCCGTGCTTTCAGCGACTGGCGGGGCACGATCAATAGCTGTTTGTCCTGGTCTGTCACATCCACCTCAAGCACGGCGAACAGCAGTTCGCGGTTCCCCGGGTCGATTCCCATCAGCACCAATTTCCCCAACAGCCCGCCCGCTCGATCGCGAACGACCATGTTCGTTTCCAATATGCGACACATTGTCATGACCTTGCTCCTTTCATCGGCGATTAAGAGCAATCGGCATGCCGAAGCGGCCGAATACGATTTCGCGTGATTCCCGACCCACGCGATGACGTTCAGCCACCCAAATTGGTCGACAACCGCGCAATGATCCGTCTGAATGCCGTCCCCCGACCGCGAGGGATTCATTGAAATCACTGCTCGCAGCTACGCGATTCTTCCCCGCAGAAACTAAGAATTTCTCTCATGTGCGCCAGTTCACCGGCGGTTAGAATCACAGAGCGTTTGGGCGGGCTGCGTTGGCGGCACAATCAAAACCGCGTCTATCCGCTCGACCACGGAGTTTCCTTTTGCCGTTGCGCCGTTTATGCTCGAAATGGATGGTGCTGCCGTCCGTTCCGGTCCGAGTCAACACTCGTTGTTTTCATCAATTCACATTTTGTGAGAGGCGACATGCGAACGAATAATTTGATGGCACCAATGAATCTTCAACCCGGCGGTGCGTGCCGATCGGTGCGTTTGAATTCCGTGCTGCTGCGATTGCTCGCCGCCGCTTTGCTCGTCATCTCCGCTACCACTTGCATGGCGGCGGATGCACCGCCGGAGCGGACAGCGCTGGATGATTACGTCGAAAAGCCGGACGACAGCTTTTCCTGGAAAGTCGTCAAACACGATCAGTCCGAGGGCATGCAGACATTTGTGCTCGACATGGTCTCACAGAATTGGCGGACGCCCGACGACGTCGACCGCACGGAGTGGCGACATTGGGTCACGGTCGCCGTGCCGGATCAGCTCAAATCCAACGTCGGCTTCATGTGGATCGGCGGCGGTCGCAATGGCGGTGATCCTCCCGAAGGGCCTTCGGAGCGGGTGATTCAGATCGCCAAAGCGACGCAAACCGTCGTGGCCGAGATTCACATGATCCCCAACCAGCCGCTCGTTTTTCACAAGGACGGAAAACGCCGCGTCGAGGACGACCTGATCGCCTACACGTGGGTCAAGTTTCTGGAAACCGGCGATCCGACCTGGCCGGCCCGCAATCCGATGGTCAAAAGCGCGGTCCGCGCCATGGATGCGGTGACCTCTCTGCTGGCTTCTGACGAAGGGGGCAAACGG